>DDSI01000171.1 GCA_002343335.1 Bacteriovoracaceae bacterium UBA2394 | reverse complement strand
GTCGCAGGTAATGTCGACGAGGCTACAAGAGCGTCGGGGAGCTTCCAGCATTCGGTGAAGAGGGACAATCGGAAATAGCTGATCGAAGGCCCAATGGTCCGGAGCAGACTGAAACACGGAAAAATTCACCAGGTACTGAACGCCGGTCCGCTCGACCAACTCTTCCAACTCATCAGAGAGCCTTTTTAAGCGCTTACGATTTCGAAGGATCCAATTTCGAATTTCCTTCACGATGTCTTCCACGGCTGCTCGTTCATCGAGGGTGAGAAGGCCCAGCTTGAAACGGCTGAGTGCTTCTTCACGCTTAGCCATGGCATCATGATAAACCTGCTGAGCATTCTTTGGCGAAATGCTTGCGAGCAAGTTTTTCATCTCTTGTACCATCTCTGATTTTTCAGTTTCGGCGGACATCGGAGCCGGGCCTTTAACATTTCCGAGGTTCGATCCAATCACATTCATGATGAGACAAGCGTGATGGGCCGTAATGGCACGCCCGGACTCGGTCACAAGGTTGGGATGAGGTTCATTTTCTTCGTCGCAGACTTGTTGAATATTATAAACCGCATTTGAAACGTATTCTTCGAGCGAATAGTTCATGGAGTAATCGGAATTCGACTGCGATCCGTCATAATCCACGCCGAGGCCGCCACCCAAATCCAAATATTTCAGAGGCACGCCCTTCTTGCGCATCGTCGTGTATAGACGAGTGGCTTCCATGATGGCTTCTTTAACCGTTCGGATATCCGTAATCTGGCTGCCAATATGAAAGTGCAGAAGCTCCAAGCACTCGAGCATGTTGGCCTCGCGAAGGGTTCCAATCATCTGAATGATTTCTGAAATACTAAGGCCGAACTTGGCCTTCTCGCCGCCGCTAGTTTGCCACTTGCCAGAGCCTTTGGTGGCCAGTTTCACGCGTACGCCAAGAAGGGGCATCACGCCTTCTTTTTTGGCGACGTCGATGATCTCGGCCACTTCCGAAGGCTGTTCGATCACCACTACAATTTTTCGTCCGAGTTGTCGGCCGAGAAGCGCAAGACGAATGTAATCCGAGTCTTTGTATCCATTGCAGATGGTGAGTGCTTCTGGATCCGTGTTGTAAGCGAGCACAATTTGCAGTTCCGATTTGCTTCCAGCTTCAAGTCCATAGTGATACGGCTGACCGGCATCGAGTACTTCTTCGATGACCTCTCTCAGTTGATTTACTTTAATGGGATAAACGCCTCGGTAATGTCCCTCGTATTTGAGATCGGTCATCACCTTATTGAACGTTTCATTCAGCCGTTTCACGCGATCGCGAAGAATATCTTGAAAACGTACGATGCAGGGAAGGCCGATGTTCTGCTGCACGATGTCATCAATAATATCGACAATCTGAATGGCAGGACCGCCTTCGCCCTGCGGGAGCATGATGAGGTTGCCTTTATCGTTGATCGAAAAATAGCCGCTGCTCCAGCCATCGATATTGTAAAAGGAGATCGCTTCATCCTTAGTCCAACGGCGTCCCGAGCTCGGGAAATTAACGTCCACGACATTGTTAATATTCGACGTTTCCAATTCCAGGGATTCAGGCGCAGAAGGCTCAATACGGTTATTTTCCACAGTTTTGGTTATCCTGAGTTGGGGTTCCCTTTCAATTGAAAAGGCCCGGATTATGAGCGTGACGCAAAACGTCAGCCGGTGCCTATTGGCACTCCATTCGGATGGGAGGAGTTCTTTGACAGGCGAGAGTCGAAGTCACACCTGAACTCACCAACGAGCAGGCGCTTCGATGGGCATCCTCGCGCGCGAGAGCTTCATTGGGACCCGACGCTTTTGCACAAGCAGGACGAGAATCAAACTCTACGCACACTTCGCAATGGGACTGATTGAAAGAAAGCATTTCCCAGGTGATAAAGACTGCTAAAATAATCCCGAGGACGAGGGTGATCGCAAAAGTTTTCATTCTATTTGGATTTGACCATGTTTGAGGGTCTGATCAACGAATTTCTGTTCCCTGTTCGCAGCCGTCTCTCCGTCAAGCTGAGACGAGAGGAGTATCAGGAAGCGCTGGGAACCGCCGTTACCCAATCTTCGATTCCTACCGAATTAGCCGCGCAGCTGAATGAGAAGCACCTCCAAACGGCACTTCTTTACGACTGGATTCTCAAGCAGGTGCCTTGGGATTTTTCTCTTAATTCCCATGCTAAGGTTCTGGATATCGGATCGAAGAATTTTGCCTATTGTTCGGTGCTATGTGAGCTCATCTTGCGACACTTTTCTTCCGGCGAACTCACGGGTCTCGAAGTCGATCCCTTTCGCCGGCTCAGCAATTTTTACCGTCGCGGGGATGTGGCTCTCTATCATAAGGAATTGTGTTCTCAGTATTATCCGTCGATCTGTGTTCGCTATGAGACGGGCGATTGGCTGAAGCATCCAGCCGTCGATGACTTTGATCTCATCACGTGCTTCTTTCCGTTTTTGTATGAAGACCTGCATTTACGCTGGGGACTTTCCAAAAAAAGTTTTTCTCCCCATCAAATGTATATGAAGGCCCTGCAGAAAGCGGAATGGCTTCTCTTCTTTCATCAAGGAAATGACGAGCGTGCGGAATCACTTCGGCTCTTGGACCGCGTGGAAGCTGGAGAAATTGTTTTTGATCGGAGCTTCCATCAAAATCCGTGGATGGTACGTAAGCATCCCATCAATGTGCTGCTTGTGAAGTCGCGTTGGTTCAGGCGCCGTACGCTCCGATTTGTCTGAAGAATTAGTTTCGAGGAAGTCCCAGCGCCCTCAAATAGTTCCAATCCGGAATTCGCTTTCCGTTTGCATCAAGCGTGAAGGGCGAAAAGTGTTCCGGAAAGGTCGCGGAAAAATCCCAAAGCGCCCATGCAAACCCAAATGCTTCCATCGCATGCACTCGGTCTTGGAAGAAGGCGTAGCGTCGCTGCGTGTCCAGGCGATTCAAATCGGGACGGTCATCGCTTTGATCAGGATAATAGACACCCATTTCTCCTACCCACACAAGTTGGTTATATTGTCGGGCCCAATCGTAAAGGATTTCCATGTGTGTGAGTTGGGACTCGCGATTCCATCGTTCATTGCCGTAGCCTTCGAGTCCGATAGCGGTAGTGGCAGCTTCTCCCCCCATCGCATTGAGTTCCGCAATATAGGGCGCGAGAAGTTCTGGGGACGAAGGATAGGGAAGGTGCTTCCAGTAATTAAAAGGAAACTTGTCCGCTCCCTGCATTGTAAAAACGGTGGGCCAGTAATTGTGATAGTCGTAGATGACGTTGCAATCTGTCGTAAATTTCTTGGTGCGGATGAAATAAGGATATCGGTAGCCATTTCCTGTCCNNCGGGCGCACCTTCTCGCATCTTTTGAAGAAGATATTTTTGAACTTTGTTGAACCGATCGAGATTTTTGAAGGAGGGTTCGTTCATCCAAGAATAAAGAAGTCGGTGAGAATCGTTGGGAAAGGCTGTGCTGAGTTTTTGTCCCAACACTTTAAGAAATTCGCCGAACTCTAGGTAGCGAGTATCATTTGCTTCGATTGCATATTTGAAACTTTGATCGGGAGATGCAAAACGACGCGTAGGAAAAACCGCTAATACAACGGCAATATTGCGATCGAGGAGTTTGCGAATTGCCGAGACCATAAAGTTGAATTCGTCAGATTTGAAAGACGTTGAGCTTCCGCCCGTTTGCCAACCTGGAGCGAGGAAGAAGGGTTCTACGTTAAGGCGGACATGACTAAAGCCCATGCTCTTGATCAGATTGAAATCTCTGTCCGTAATTTTCTTCTTCGCGGTGGCTAAGGAAATATCCCAAGAGTGTGAAATCCATTGGGAGAGATTCACGCCAGGTTTATCCAAAAGATATTTGTGATAGCGCGTCTTGGCTTTGAGACCCTCCGCATTGTTACATCCAGGCAGAGAGCTCGGATCATCGTATTGACCTTCAATACGCAAGTTGCCGAATCGGATTTGGCTTAGAACTTCAATTTGTAGAATTTTGTAGGTGGGTTTTAAATTGAGTCCGCGCTTCCAAAAGCTCGTTACTTCACGCGTATTGGGAGGAACCGAAATGACGGCAAGTGATTGCAGGTTTGCAGTGTCTTTTCCCGCGAGAATCCGAATCTTCCCGGTGACGTTTCGAATATTGCGAGCGCGTAACCTCACATTGTAAAGAGTCGCTCGATCCACGGAGATCGAATAATTCTTCACGACACCTTTTCCGAGAACTTGATCCTCCGTTTCAGATTCTAGGGTAGTCGTACCGCGGCCGAGAATTTTATAAACCGTTGCCGGTTCTGCGGCCAAAATGAAATTAGGAATGAGTAGGGTAGTTAAAGCAACCAGGGCCAAACGCATCACAATCACCTCAGGGAGGTAATTGTGCAATTCGCATGCCAGGAAAATGGTGACAGTATACCTATTCCCCAATTAGAAATTCGGAAATAGGTATACTGTCACCAATTAAAGGTTTCGCATGCCACAAATGGAGTTTTTAAAGCGCCTTAATGAGCGAATCGACGGCTTCCTTGGACTTCAAGAGAAGTGCCTTTTCATCAGCCGTAAGAGGGACCTCCAGTATCTTCTCCACACCTTTGGCTCCAAGGATCACGGGCACGCCCAAATAGACGTCTTTAAATCCATACTGACCTGAAAGATATGCACAGACCGGCCGCACTTTTTTCTCATCTCGAAGGATAGCTTTCGCCATCTCCACAGAAGAGGCCGCAGGGGCGTAGTAGGCGGAACCGGTCTTCAAGAAATTTACAATTTCAATGCCGCCATTCTTCGCGCGGTCCACGATCTGAGTAAGTTTTTCTTTGGAAATGAATTCGGTGATCGGAATTCCCTGCACGGTGGTGTAACTGGGCAGTGGTACCATGGTGTCGCCGTGACCGCCGAGTAAAAGAGCGTGAATATCATCCGGATGCACGCCAATTTCCTGCGATAAAAATGTACGATAGCGAGCGGTGTCGAGCACACCTGCCATGCCCATCACGCGTTCCGCTGGAAATCCGGAAGCGCGTTTGGCCACCATGCACATCGCATCGAGCGGATTGCTCACGATGATGATGTGGGCGTTGGGAGAGTATTTTGCCACTTGTTCGGTAACGGATTTCACGATGCCGGCATTCGTCCGCAGTAAGTCGTCTCGGCTCATACCAGGCTTACGAGGAATTCCCGCGGTGATAATGACCACATCGGAATCTTTGGTGAGATCGTAGGAATTCGTTCCAATCACGCGAGAAGCTCCCGCCTCCACCGGCATAGATTCGTAAATATCGAGGCCTTTGCCTTGGGGAATGCCCTCGGCAATATCCACCAAAATGACGTCGCCTAAATCCTTCATTGCGCAAATGTGAGCGGCCGTCGCTCCCACATTTCCCGCACCAATCACCGAAATCTTGTATTTACGAATGCTCATGGGCCACAGGTTATCGTCCCTGGCACGGTTCGTGCAATTTCATTCCTTCGTGTGAACTCAGGGGGGTATCCCCGGGGTTTAAGTGGAGAATAAACCGTGGCGAACCAGCGAAGTACGCAAGGAAATACTGCGAACTCTGCAAATTTTGCGGAACGTGCTGCCGTGAATCACCTGCCGAAGGAGGGAACCTTCGATGTGATCACGCCATGGATTTTAGCCGATCAATTGGCTCAGTCTAAATTCTCGGGCTATTGCACCATTCGGCAAGGCAACCTTCGCCGTCGCATCCATTTTGTACTGGGAGAAATCGTTCGAATTCAGTCCAATTTGGAGGCCGACTGGATCGGGCAACGCATGCGAGCTCGCAATTGGCTTGCAAATTCTGACATTGAAACTTGCCTCCAAGTTCAGCGGCAAAATGGGCGTCGGTTTGGCGACCTGGTGACGGAAGTATTCGCCATCGATAGTAAGGAGATTGAGGCGATGCAACGCGAATGCGATTTGCAGCTCTGGATCCACCTTGTGATGAGTTCAGAGGGATCCTACACGTTGGAACAAAATCCTCACGCCGCCGTTCAACCGCCGCTTGTGCAGTGGTCGGCCTTAAAAACGGGATTACGTCTACTTGTGGAGCCCACGCTGCACCAAAATGCAACTGCCTTTGAAGTGTTAAAGCCTTGGATGCCCACGGGAGAGGCCGTAGAACTCAGTAAAATTCCCATGTGGCAAGTTCTTGCAGGCTGTCGTCGAATGCGACACTCCGGAATTTTGCGGATGCGACATGAAGCGACCCTCATTGAATTAGTACTAAAGAACGGTCTTCCAATGATTTTTTATCAAGGCACATTTGCTCAGCCGCGACAAAAAATTTGTGTTCGAGCGACAGACTCGGAGACAGAATTGCATTTTCAAGGACAGCTGTGGAACCTACTCCTTCGTTGCCAAGGTTCGGCGCTATTTCAGATCGCCCTTTCTTCTTCTGCGGCAGGAGCGGAGGATGAGTCGAAACACGATATCGCCGAGTTTACATCCCGGAAAAAATTCCTGGACGGTGAAGAAGAGGGGACATTTACCGGAGTTCTCGCTCGACTTCGGAATATGATTCAGCGCGGGTTCAACCGCCATTCCGAAGATTCAATCTAAGAAGCGTCAGGATCGTCTTTTTTGACATCAATGATGGTTTCCGCAAATTTTGCATTTTCCATCATATAAGCTTTCAGCTTTTCCAAGACTCTCACTTCAATCTGGCGAACGCGCTCGCGCGTGATGCCATAAGTATCTCCAATTTCCTGCAAGGTTTTAGGTTCCTCGGCGCGCATGCGCTCTCGAAAAATGAGGAGCTCCTTTCCTGCAAGAGTTCGTTCAAAGGAATTCAATCGATCGTGAAATTCCGATTCCACCTCCTGGCGCGCAAGTTTTTCATCTGTGGCTTCGCCAGTGTCGCGAATCATTTGAAGCATGGTATCGGTGGTGGACTCGTCTCCTGCGCGTAGAGGGGCATTCAACGAAACGTCCTTGCCAGAAAGACGTTGAGACATCTCGACTACGTCTTTCTCGCGAACGTTCAGGCGTTCGGCGAGCAATTTTGTTTGAGGCGCAATGCCCATTGCTTCTAATTTGCTCTTTTCCTTTTGCAGCCGATAAAAAAGTAGGCGTTGAGATCGAGTCGTCCCCATTTTTACCAGCGACCAATTTTTAAGAATGAATGCTCGAATGTAGGCCTTGATCCAATAGCTCGCGTAAGAAGATAGCTTTACCCCACGGTACGGGTCGTATTCCTTCACGGCTTGGAGCAAACCGACATTGCCTTCTTGGATGAGATCTAAAACATGAATGCCCGTTCGTGCATACTCATAGGCAATTTTTACAACCAACCGAAGATTCGACAAAATGAGCAAGCGTGCCGCTTCCGAATCCTTTCGATCGAAAGTGCGCTTGGCAAGATCCAATTCCTTCTCAGGAGTGAGGAGCGAATATTGTCGCACCTGAGTCAGGTACGATTGCAACGCCTCGGTTTTTGCAGCGTCTTGTTTTGTCTGTGGAGCGAGGTCGGTGTCGACCGGCGCCGGTAGTGTCGAAGCGAGCTTCGTTTTTTTCACCGGTTTTCTTTTAATGGGCTTCGACTTTTCGGCAGATTTTCGGGCCATGAAAGATGTCAATTTCGCAAATCAGGCGCGGTCTGACAAGGCATCGCTCAAAAACTTTGAGATCCACGCCGTTCGATCGGCAAGCTTCGGCCAAGCACTCCACCAGGAGGGGCCTAGCAAGCCCAATCCCGTGGCCCAAAATGAGCGATCCGTAGGGGCATCCATGGCAGCCTTTTCGAGCATAGGAATCAGATGAAGAGGTTGTTGCATGAGAAGTAAAGCATTTCGATCTATCGTTCGAACCTCAGCAGGAAAAATTAATCTTAGAATCAGATGATGTTGAGCGTGCGCTTGATGTGCCCAAATGAGCGCCGCTTCTCGTTCCTGCACCGTCCAGCTCTCCCAAAGCGATTCGGCGACGAAATGATGAGACCCTATAAAGAGACTTGGAATCGAAACAAATTTCGCATGAGCCAAAGAGGGCGGGAGCACAAAAACTTTGGGACGTGCAACGAGGGCGCTGCTCCTGCG
>DDSI01000190.1 GCA_002343335.1 Bacteriovoracaceae bacterium UBA2394 | reverse complement strand
GAGTAAAAGTCTCGCGGTGCTTCCCCATCAATACGGTTGCAATCGTCGTCGCAAGTCGCCCAATCGGAGCTTCCTCGGCATCAATCAAATAAAATCGAGGTTCAATCTCCTTTAAAGATCCCGTGGAGTGCTTCACGGAAAACTTGGTGTTGCGATTTCCCCCTTTGGTCGATCGACCAAAGGACGCTGTCTGAATGGGGGTCTCTTGCCACCCTACAAATCGGGCGCTGGATTTTTTCATATGCAATTACATCTAGTTGGGGGGACCTAGGGCCGTCAATGAAGAAAGGCCCAAAGAAGGGCCTAGTCATGGCTTTAAAGCGCTTTAGGATTGTATCCGGCGCGAAACCAGATTCGAGGTAGAAGAATTCCATCGGATCTCCACCCCTCGCATAGGCTCCTTTAAAACCCAAACGACGTCCTTATATATGATCGTCGTTCCAGGATGGATAATTTCAGTCACCGTGACCCCTGCATCGGGGTTCATGGGGACTTCCGCCAGGATCTCCTCTCGCTTTTTTTGAACCTTCTCGAGGTCGGCGACAACCTTTTTACGTTCCTCAAATACGCGACGATAGTCTTCTTGCAGACGCTGGCTCAAGCTTACGTCGGTCTTCGACGCCTCCGGAATCCGGGCATAGATCTCGTTAAGCTCCTTACCTAAAGCTCTCGCCTTCGCTTCAAAATCCTTAATTTGGTCCGTCAGACCCAGCTCCGCGATTTTGGATTCCACTTCCCTTTGCTTAAAGAAATTTTCACCAAGTCGAATGACGGTGGGAGTTTCAGCTCCGGCCGCGCCGATGGTTCGTGCTTTAATTCCCGCATAGGCGATCAGCTCACCCCCGTAGACGGTGCCGGCACCATCCGTGCACTGAATGAATCCCCCCGCTCGAACTTTCGAATTCAAAATTTCGGAGCCCGCTACGACATTGGCTTGCGCTTCTACGGTGGCACCCGCGGAAATGTAAAATGCATCTACATTTGTTCCAGCACGGACAATGGCTTTATCTCGTCCAATGATCCCGCCGCGGACTCGCACTGCCGCACCCGCTTCAATCACACAGGCTTCCGCCACCTTCTCGATCGTGATGTCTCGATCAGAGGTTACTTTGAAATCTGGCAAAACCGAACCCTTCACAATGACCTGTGTGTTGCCGGCATTGATGTTTCCGGTCTTGAACGAAATATCTTCCGATACAAAGAGTCCGGGCATGACTCGAATGGAAGTTTGGTGGATCTCAACGATGCCATCGATGGCGGCTCGATACTCCAATCCATTTTCCGAAACCTTCACGCCTTCGGCGGCTTCCATTTTTACTTCGAAACCCAACATGGCCGGCAGAACATTTCCAAGGACATCGTAGCCCTCCTGACCTAGCTGAGGAGGATGCTTCACGATGAGCAGTTGGCCCGCTTTCACATTCTGATAAACACTTCTCGATTTAAAATCGACACTACCGTCTTCACGCTTCTGACCGACATTCTCGCCCAAATCGAGTGAGATATAAAAGGATGCATCTTTTCCTCGGGTTGCGGCTTTGCCTTCGGCGACGACCACGTCGATCATGGGTTTTTCGGAAGAAAGACATTCCTCAATGGCATCGACAATCCGCTCTTTCAGAATGCCCTTTTTGACTCCAGCGCCGGCTAACATTTGCTGAATTTTATCCTCGCTCGGCTTAAAGCGGGGATTGTTGGTGGGAAAGATGGAAATCGTAGCCGACATTTTATCTTTTCCAACTCGCGCAGGGTTTTGAACTGTAATGCGCCCGCCTTCGACAATGACATAGCCAGGCGTAGGAAGTGAGCAGAACAACTGCAACTTATTTTCCGTTTTGTCTACGCCGCTTCCATTCAACCATGGTTCGTCCTTCCCCCGTGTGGCTGGAAGGCGTCTCCCGAATACAGATTTTCCGTCCTCGCCTTGACCGGCAGGAGTCTTAACCGCCAAGACGTCTTTGGGTCGAACGCAGTCGCAAAATTCTGGCGCAGCGTCTTTCGTGCCTTCTGCTCGGTACAAAAACTTTTCGATGGGCGCCCCGTTAAATTCCACCAGGTAGGAAACTTTTGAGTCTTCTCCTTCCTTAGGATCAACTCCTTTGGCGATGGTCACTGTCGTAAGCGGAGCTCCAATGGCGCGCGGAACTCTTAAAACTTTTTGGATTTCAACGGTCTCTAAATTTACTTTAACGCCCTCATGGGCCGCGAGATTTTGAATGAGCTCTAGAGTAACGGGCGTTCCAAAGTCGGATTTCGGCGCGAACGAAAGCTGCACGAATTTCTCATCTTTGTCGAAGACCAGCGTCGACTGCACATCGATATATTTGGGATCTTTCCAGATCAACATTCCCAATGCGTTTGCTTTGTATAAAATCCTTCGAGGGTCCTGAGCACTTCCCACTTGGCCCACTTCAACTTCTTTGATGTTATCTCCGGCTTCAATCGGAATATCTTTGCCCTCTTGAGCAGCGGGTACGGGGATTCTTTCTCGAAAGACATTCGTTCCGTCCTCCGCATCGATTGGCAAAATCTTCTCCATAAGGACATCGCCCGGTGCAGCCAGCATGACCACGGATGCCTTCTTTTGAAAAAATCCTGTTTTGAATTCTTCTGGCTTGAAATTGAATTTCAGAGTTGCGTCTTGGCCTTTTTGAAACGTCTTACCGCGTGCCACAACGAGCTCTTCTTGTCGCACGCCCTTTGCGAATGCCTGCTCTAAGAGCGCATCCAACTGATCCTTTTCATAGCCAAATAGCACATCTTTATCTTTCAGAAGGTTGAGCAGATCGGATCCCGTTAATTTTTCCTGCGGGAACAAATCGAGGGTGACCATCATGGAATCTTCTGAAACTTTCAAAAGATTTTCCACATTGATTCGATCCGCATCGACCGACACCTTTCCATAGGAAGAGGCTTTCATCAGAACTTTATCGCCCTCTTTCTCTCGAACGACATTTTTCCCAGGATAAATTGGGCTCTCTTGATAGTTCCGGCCGCGAAGAGTCTCTCCGTATACGGTCTTTCCCGCCACGGGCTCCGTCGGCAGTCCGATAATGGCAATCGTCTCTTTCGGAAAAACGATATTCGCCTTTGCTCGCGCGACATCCATTGGCTTATCGGATTTTGCGTCTTGATAGACGAACTTCACAGATCCCGCGGCTCCATCGACAGGATTTTGTCCCTTCGCTACGACGACCTGGCCAAGACCCTTTTTAACTTTCTCAAGCTGCTCGAGGATTTGAGGTTCAGCCAAGTAGCCGTATGACACTCCTGCCTCTTTTGCGAATTCTAACAGATCGGCGGGAATGATCTTCGCGCCCGTGAAAGACAATCTGGGTGTTTCAACCACAGCAACGAGCCCGTCGTCTTTATCAATGACTTTACATTCGACGCGAATTCGGACGCCTTGGTCGAGTTGAAGTCGACCGAAGCATTTGGTGACATAGGCGACATCTTGCGGTCTTTGAATGACTTCAATCCCATTGCCCACGACCAACCGCTGCTCTTCTTGAATGGCGGGCTTGATCACTTCTCCCGTCACCTTTTTGCCCTCTTGGCCTTTCGAAACAAGCCCACACACGGCCACTGCTTCACCTTTACGAGCGAAGACAGGTAACCCCTTTTCGAATGCTTTGGGATCGATGACCCACTTCGGTTTCCCAGCTTGTGCAGGCAATGCCTCTAAGCCTTCCGCTACGACCAAATTGATGGGAATCGAGTCTGGAAGATTCGACATTTTTAAAACGCGATTCACTTCCTTCTCGATCACTTCATCTTTGAGGCCGAAGACCACGCCTTGCTTGGTCATGATCTGCTTGATGACTTCGACGGTGAGTGGTGGGGCGGTAGGACCGATAGGCGGCTCTAGTTTTTTCCAAGTGGCCTTGAGGCCATCCCGAGATATTTCCATTTCCACAAGTGGAGGACAGGATAAAACTTCAAAAGTGAACCCCGCTTTGTCTTCGCGAACAAAACGCAGGTCATGTTCCTGAACACTCAAGGAATCAATGAGCTTCGTGCGCGCCTTGTCGACGCTTTCGTCTTTTATAACAATGACCTTCATGATGAGAGGAACGACTACCCNNNTTCTGCCAAAATCTCGGATCAATTTGCGTTTTGTGAAGGCGAAGCGCATGGGGCGGGGCCGTAGATCCGGCACGGCGTCGATCACGAGAACGCAGAATCTCGTGGATCGAAATGACTCGACCTCGACCTATCTCTAAAAGAGTCCCCACGATGTTCCGCACCATATGCTGATGAAATCCATCCGCTCGAAAAATGAGTTCGATTTTGACATGCCGCTGAAACACTCGATCGGGTTGCATTCTCAAATCGGCTTTGAATATCGTCCGAATTCCGGATCGATTTTTACCCTTCAATGATTGTTTTGCGAAGGCCGTAAAATCATGTTGGCCTTCCAAACTCTTTAACGCCTTTTGCATGGCCACGACGTCAGGCATTCGATGCAGATGAAGCATCTGAGAGTGAAAATGGGGGTGGTCCGCGAAACCCACCCAGATGGTATAAATGTATTCTTTCCACTTTACGTTTTTTTTGGGATGGAAATCCTCGCGTATTTTCATTCCCTTCCAGATCTGCACAGAAGGTCCGAGGATAGAATTGAGCGAACGAAGCATTCGTCTCTGAATGGATGCAGGAAGTGAATTCAAAATTTTAACGCCCTCGGGCATAATCACCCATTGATCTTCAGCATGCACGCTGGAGTCGGTGCGACTGGTAAATCCAATGCGGAGAGAACTTTTTCGGAAAAATGTTCTGAAAGCATTCTCTAAATGAGCTTGAATAGAATGAGCGCCTTCCTGCAACTGAAAGCCGCGAAACAAGCGCCCGTCGTACGACACACGAAATCCTAAATGGGGAAAGCTGCGGATCGGCATGTGAGAAGTAAATAGCTCATCTAGTGCGAAGCGCCCATGCTTCTTTGAAGCCGAGTGAGGTTAAAGAAAGTCACCATTTTCATGCATATTCGCGATGCCGGCACCGTACGCCGCTGGAAGGAAAATTCCGATGCGGAAGATTTTCGAATTGAGAACTCGACTTCAATGGTCGGGAAAGCCTCCATAACCTTGGCGGTCTCCTCCGATGAAAGCGTTTCTCTCGCACTGAGATAGTCAATCAGCAGAAGCTTTGCAGCCTTTCCGGTTTGGGCCAAATTCAGCATCAGTCCGACAGGCGTGTCTGTGGCACTACCTGCTTGCATAAGGAGTGGCAGTTCTTCCGGCTTAAGAATCACAAAGAGATATCGCTCCAGGTCGATCTTCGAAGGATTGAGAGCAAAAAAGGACGTGAATTGTTCACGAAGGACTTTAATGAGGCTCTCGCGCAGCTCTGGATTATTGAGTGTTTCGTAGAGCTTGAGATTGAGAATTGGAGATTTCGAAGATTTCATACTCTCTCGGAGAGAAAAGCGAAACTGCTCATCAATGTCCGCCTGCATATCTCCACGCAGCGCATGCATGGCCTCCAACTCGCTTGGCGTCCAATTGGATTCAACTCGGTCGGCGACATCATTCAATTCATCAATCGCTTTAAGCCATTGAACTTGATCCTCGATCTCCACTTGGCCCGCCCGGAGAAAATGACTGTTAAATGCTCGGATTCGATCCAGTAGATGAGTTACATAACGCTTTGTAAATCGAGCAGGGTATTCCTTTTGAAAAACTTTTTGAGCCACGCGAAGGCCGTAGAATCCCAAGGGTGAAGGCGCATTCAGATGAAGCATGGTAAGAAAATCGGAAGTCGTCTTCGGATTTGTCCATCGATAGGTATGGCGAGGATCCCATCGTTTAGACACGGATTGTAAATGCGCTTTTACCTCGGGATTGGAGATAAGGGACCACTCCTCGCGATGCTCGGAGAAATAGGTGTAAATTTCTTCTAAATATTCGACTTCAATGGGAGTCAGGTTCCGGTTTTCTAGCGCCGCGTGGTTTTTCAGTAACTCCGAAAGCGCTTCTTCGTAAATTTTTCCGATCTCAGAGAGACTCAACCCGCCAAGTTCCAGCGGCGAAGAAGACAGTGTCGTCTGCGCGTGGCTTTTCAAAGGAGTTCCCACAAAGACGATGCTCAAAATGAGGTTGAATAGATAAATGTACGGAAACCGATACATGCCACGAATCCTCTAAAGGACCGTAAATATGCAGGATTCATGCCGAAAATTTAGACTACCAATCGAAGTATAGGCCGCCCCCGAAGGAGGTACCGCCCGTTTCATTGACCCCTCCGAGTCCATGTCGGAAAAGTCCGGAGGGCTGATAGGAACCGAAAAGTGTGGCGCCAAAGTCTTTCAACTCCCATTCGCTGCTCATATCGTCTCGGCGTTTCTGATCGTAAAAGAAGGAGATGATTGCCCCACCCGTCAGATTGCCGCCGAAGTCGCCGCCGACGACCGATGTGCGAACACCCACCGCGCTGGTTCGCTTCTTAAATCTTCCAAATCGATAGGTCATCCCCGCTTGAACAAATGGAATGACGGGAAAGAACGATTGCTCCCATGCCGTCCATCTTGCTCCGATCTCCGTCGTAAAAAATTGATAGAAAAATTTGTCGATAGAGGTACCTGCGGCGGTCGAAATTTCATTGCCAGTTTTAAAGACGTAACTAAATCCGATGACGGGCTCGATTCGAAAGGGCAATTCGTAAACACCAAACGAAGCTCCAAACTCCGGCCAACCCCATGTGTCGAATCCGTTGGCACTTCCCAAAACTGAATCATTAAAAAATCGGGGAGCAGCATAGAAATGTGCAGAACCCGAAAAGGGAACTTCTCCCCAAAAAGCAGAGGCCTGTTTTGAGCCAATCAGAGTCAATAAGAGACACAGCACGATGATTCTCACTCTTCGGTTATATCGGAGCTTGGCGTGAAAAGGATAGAAAAACTGCGATTCTAGGCCGCCACGAGATCCAGCGGTCTAGTATTGCAGAAAATTTTTCATCGCCGTGAAGAACTTGGTCTGTTGACGGGGATAGGTATCAGCGGTGGCACTCGAGTTATGCGAATTCGTATAAGTCTTCCCACTGGTATCCACACGCGCTGATTTTAAAATGAGATCCACCTGAAGACCTCGGAGGTCTTCAATACCGTCCATATTTTCATCCGCGGCATCGAGGCCACTCAATGTTCGATTATGTTCAGTGGCTACCGTGCTCGTGATCGTGACTGGTTTTGCTTGCATGCTTTCCACGCGAGGACTGATCTGCCTCCATGTCCCCAAACCCACTAAGTCGGAACTGCTCGGAGAAATTTCTCGTCGGTAGACACCGTCGGATGCAATGGACCACTCCACCATCTTCACAGGAAAGATCATCGCCCGCTGAGTGAATCCGGAAATTCCGATTCCACCAGTTTGATTGTAACGATTGCTACTCCCTGTCGAGATAGAAATGAGATGTGTTCCCGTGTTGATGGCCGTCACTTGAACTAAATTTGCATAAGCTACTGTGCCGGCGGTCCCAAACGATTGTACAACGACATAAAGTTTTCCCACCGCTAAGTTGGGTGTGCATGCGGAATCCACGCTAAATTGTTCGGCGACGAGGCTCGGATCAGCGGTGCCCAAGCGACAGCTAAAGTTATCGATTTGATCGTAAACCACGAGCCTAAAACTATCCGTGCTTTTCGTGAGCGATGCGGCCGAGGAGGTGTAATTGGCAGGCAGTCCAAAGCTCGTCATCGCATGCACATCTGTCTTGTCCGTACCCGGAAGGATGGTGATACCACCCCGAATTTTTACGCTGCTGCAATTGATAGTTGGAGTGACGCCTGTCGGACTATTTCCAACACAAAGCGGATTTACGAATGCGACCTGGGAAAGGTCTGTCGCGATGAGCGACTGCACCTGTTCGCTAACGCTTCGAAGCTCTTCGGTCATGTCGGAGGAGCGGAGTGTGGAGTTGGATTTCTTCATGTACTTGGCAATCCCGAGCCCAAGAGCACTGATCACCAACATAGAAATCATCGCTTCTGCTAAGGTAAATCCTCGAGAACGCCCCACACTCACTCTCCTACGCGACTTGAATTGCGTGCTGATTATTCAGCAGAGTCTGGAACGCAGCTACCCGCTTCATCAAGATGCTCACCGTCTGGACAGATTTGCATGGCCATCACGGATGGCGCGAGCAATCCCATCATCGTTAGAAGCGCGGCGACTACGGTCAGTTTTTTGATCATGATCATACGATTTGGTCTCCTCATATTCCCTAGACGTCACAATGACGCAGAACACCATCATTCTATACAAGTCCTCCGTGACTTAAAGATGCGCAGAAATTGCAGGCATTTTTTGCTCTGAAATTTTTAGCGTGCAAAGAGTGCTCCAAACCCCCAGGGGTGTTAACAAGTGGAGACATACCGTAAACTTATGGGGTGAAGCACCACCCATTTACCAGGACAGCCCAACGGGGTTCGGCTCTTATTATTGTCATGCTTTTCGTCACCGTTTCGCTCGGACTGACGCTCGCGTTTCTCCATCGATCGCATCTGACTTCCATGTTGGCAGGAACGATGTACGACGTGAAATCTTCCAACTATCAAATGGAAGCCGCCTATGAAAAAGCGCGTGGAAAGGTCGATCGCGCCGTTGACGGAATCATCCTTCAAGGAAGACTTCCCTTCGCCAATACCGGCGCCCTCACCGATGAGACTTCAACATCGATTGTGAATGAATATGACAATGGAAATGAACTGCAATTTCTAAAAGATATTATCGTCGCTCAGGCCTACAGTGCAGCCGGCGTACTTAGCACAACTCATGAATTTAAAAGCTTTACGTCTGCCTTTCCCACCACGTGGACGGATCAAGACACGACAGACGATATTGCCGCTCAGGTAAAATATACTTTTACCGCGCACCCTGTCGTGCAGATCATGAGTCCCGTTAACCAAATCATCTTTGATTACACCTATAAGGTGGAATCTCGCGCGTATGGTTCCGAACGCTATTCATACACTGGCTCGGAAGATGCGGGCGTGATCCGCATCACTCTCCAGGGCGCACCATTTTCACAATGGTCGCTGTTTCGTCATCAAACGACTTCCACGTCGGGCGCTGCTCTTTATTTCGCAGGTGCGAATTCTTCTTCTCTCAGCCAGGAAGTATTTAATGGACCCGTCCACACCAACACCGCTCCCAATTTCTACGGGCACCCTGTCTTTAACGGACCCTTCACATCAGCGGTGGCAACCTCAAGCTGGAATCAAGTGAGCAACTCAAGCTACAGCTGTTGCGCGGATTTCAACGACGTCCAACTCGGGGGCTCTGCGTACAATACATCCATGCCCAGCAACCTCTATAACACGGCTCGACGTGCGGCAGGTGACACCGATGCAAATGCCGCTACAAATAACACTTCCTACACCAATGCAAACATTCGCTCCTGGTTAACGAATTACGCCGGAGGCGTAAGCGCGGGAAGCGCCAGCGGCACGATGGCCAGCGGTACAAGTGCAGTACCGGCGGGTATTTACATCCCTATCAATAATACGACGAGCAAAGTTCCTACCGGCGGAGTTTATGTGCAAGGAGACGCACGCATCACCATGGATGTCGTTCAAGGCAGTACGATGTTCTCCTCGGCGCAGTGGGGACAAATTCAGGCAGGTCATCAATCATGTAAATTTCAGAAAATAAAAATCGACTCTCTGACCTCGGGCGTGGCGGATCGCGATATCTACATTGCGGACGATCCCTGCAACGTCACCTATGTGTTCGACGGAACATCAGGGGCAACAACGCATATGGTTCTTAACGGTCGAATCAACGGAAATATTCACGTGGACGGAGCCNNAGTCGCACCCGTCCCGCCGTGGCCACCGATTTTGGGATGACGATTTCAGCTCAGAAGGACGTCTATATTAAAAACGATATTCAGTATGAGGATGCAGAGTATGTAACCATGGATTCTGCGGGGACGATGGGAACAACTGTCGTCGCAACTCCCACGGGGACGGTGGGAAGTTCTGGGTACACACCTGATGATGCCGGTCTGGCAGGGATTATCGATGCACACTCCGAGACGGTGCTTGGAATCATCTCTGTAAAAAATAGCGTTCGCATTCACGCCGCGGCGGTCGCCAATATCAATTTGCACGCTGCAGTGTATGCCGGAAATAGCGCGGCGCTCTCCAGCGGATATGGCTGTGGTTCCGGCTCGAACGCCGGATGTGGGTTCGGCGTTGTGAATTACGACACCGTCACAGGTCGAGGCGATTTAAAAGTTTTAGGAAGCATTTCCGAATATCGATCTCAGGCGGTCGGAGTACTTTCGACTGGAACGGGATATCAACGACGGTACGCCTATGATTCTCGATTCCGACAGGACCTTACGCCTCCGGGATTTCCGATTTCCAATCAACTCCAGGCTTATCCACAGATCTTACCTATTCGATCTTGGAAACTCGTACGCAATTAGAGCGTCGTATGAAGAAGATGGGGTCGTGACGGGTGGGGGAACTATGAGACCGACCGAAAAAAATTCGGGCTTAAAAGATCGAATTGAAGAGCTCTTCGAGGACGAAGGCCTTCCGATTGCAACTCCTACCAGTTCCAGCGACGGACTTCCGAAGTTTCAATTGACCCCATCCTNNCAACGCAATCAGCTCGGGCTCGATCGCCGTCAATTCACCCGGGCAGAGCTTGGCGATAAAAAGCTGGAGCTTAAGTTTGCCAATGGGGCTCACTTCGCGAAGCAATATATCGAGAATATCTCCATGGGAGGACTTTTTGTTAAGACGGAATCCCGTTTTGAAATGGACGAAATGGTTCCATTGTCCTTCACCATACCCATGGGAAACTCAAAACGAACCTTCGAGCTCAATTGTAAAGTATGTCGGATCACCAAAGAGGGTGTGGGTTTGGAGTTTTTAGATCTCGATAGTAGTGGTCGAGCGGATCTCGAAGCATTTATTAAGACCGTTCTGCCGCCAGGCAGCAACCTGTTCACTCCAAAGGCTAAACTCGCAAGTATTGAAAGATTGGAACTGGTTCGCGAGGAAAACCGCCGAAAGTCGTTGCGTCTTCGAAAGACGATGAAAAATGTGGCAGCGATTGCCATGCTTTTCCTACTCNNCCACTGAACGTGTTGAAAAGATTGAGTTTAATGGAACTAAGTTCTCTTTTCGCTTGGATTCCGGTGAGACGATTACGGCCGATGTGAATGATTCAGAACTTCAGAACCTTCCTTATAGTATCGCTCAGTCGATTCAGCTTTTGAAAACTCTTCCACCCGTGAAACGTGCTCGGCTC
>DDSI01000172.1 GCA_002343335.1 Bacteriovoracaceae bacterium UBA2394 | reverse complement strand
CATTGGGATTGCGGTCGCTGTGAAAATTCAAATGACGGCAATGCCTCAGCTCGTCGCCATCTTGCACAGCTTCGTGGGACTTTCCGCGACGCTTGTGGCGATCGGAACCTACCTCGTTCACCGAGAAGCGAATGAACTGAATCCGGTGTTGAATGTGGAAATTTCGTTGGGTGCGGCGATTGGAGCCATCACTTTTACGGGATCGCTGATTGCGTTTGGAAAGTTGCAGGAGCTCCTCTCCTCCAATCCTCTCATTTTTAAAGGACAACATTTTCTCAATCTCGCGCTCGCCATCACGACCGTCGTCCTTGTAGTACTTTTTGCGCAGAATCCCGAGTGCGGCATGTATTTGTATGTCGCAACCGGAATTTCGCTCCTGCTTGGATTTCTGATCGTGCTTCCAATCGGCGGCGCGGACATGCCGGTGATTGTCTCGATGCTGAATTCCTATTCCGGCTGGGCAGCTTCTGCGACGGGCTTCACGCTGCACAATAATTTACTCATCGCCACGGGGGCACTCGTAGGAAGTAGCGGCGCGATTTTATCTTTCATCATGTGTAAGGCGATGAATCGGTCCTTCATTAGCGTGATCCTCGGAGGATTTGGCGGAGAAGCCACCGCGTCGTCGGGGGCCGTGCAAACCAATAAAAAAGTGAAGAGCGCCGGACCGGAAGATTTGGCATTTTTACTTTCAAATGCCACGAAGGCCATCATCGTCCCTGGCTACGGCATGGCCGTTGCTCAAGCGCAACATGCGGTGAAAGAGCTCTATCACACGATGCATGAGAAAGGCATTGAACTCAAATTTGCGATTCACCCGGTGGCGGGTCGAATGCCCGGTCACATGAATGTGCTGCTGGCTGAAGCGGAAATTCCTTATGACATCGTCTTTGAAATGGAGGAAATCAATTCGGAGTTCTCCACCACGGATGTGTGTTTAGTCATCGGTGCCAATGACGTCGTGAATCCTGCCGCTAAGACTGACAAGTCGAGTCCGCTTTACGGCATGCCCATTTTAGATGCGTACAAGGCGAAACAAGTGTTTGTGTCTAAGCGCTCTATGAAAGCGGGTTACGCCGGCGTGGATAATGATCTTTTCTATTACGACAATTGCTCACTCGTCTTCGGCGATGCAAAGGCGACGATTGAAGCGATCCATAATGCGTTGAAAGAGTTGTAACTGACCTCATTTCTGGCGCTGTTCCGCCAAATTTTATTTACAGTGCTCCCTTCCGTTGCTATCGCGTCGACATGGCGTTGTTTTATTTTCGTAGAGTTGTTGTCCTAGTCGCTTTATTAACTTCCATTTCCTCAGCAACTCGGGCGATGCCCAAGGGAAAATGCGCCAGTGAAGTCGAAAAGGCCGCACCTCTCGCCCTCGACTTAGTCGAATTTCATCGTCTCACGACGTTTTATTTTATGGATGGTGGTCCCTATGAAATTTTGTTCCGGGCGAAACGACGCGGCAAACTTGCGAAATTGGACGACAGTAATGCATTTAAGGGAGAGGAAGATCCCGGCAAGTTGGGAAACATCATGGCAGAGGATGGAAGACTTTGGATTCGAACGACCCAAGACTCTCCATGGGTAGAAGTGGCGGTGGAAACCGGCCGGTCCGAAACGATCATTAACGTTGGAGCAACGTGGGAGCTTCCACAATATCGCATCACACGACCGGACCTTCTCGCTGTAGGCATTTACAAAAACGATCCGGGATATGGAAAAGTTTTTGTGCGCTTTCCTAAGTGAGAAATCGACTTTTAATGTCTGACCTCGGCACCATGCAAGCATCCCGCTTTCCAAACCAGCGATAGCGATTCTTGGCGATGAAGTCATAAATAAAATCTCGAATGAATTGCGGAATGAATAGGAAAATTCCTGCCCATGAATAAACTCCGCCTAAACACTGAATAATTTTTAAAGCGGCGGTGGATTTCAAATAGAGATGCCCTTTTTCTACCAAGATAATGGAATTAAAATTTCCAGAAATTGGAACGCCCTCACTACTAAAGCTCGATTCCTTTAAAATTTTTCGCGCGGTCTCAGACTGCAATGCTGCAAACCGCAATATCCTCCTTGAGTCGCGTTTTATTAAAAAATTGACGGTCGAGTTGCATAAATTGCAGACGCCATCAAAGAGAATGATGAGCTGACAAGGTTCTTGCGACACAGGCATAGACGTTCTTAACTTGCGTGAGGTAAATCCGCAGCCGTGGAAGATGGAACCCTTGTAGCACCTGCGACCTGAGTGCCATATCTAAGATGTTGCACGAGCAAGACTGCAATGAGAGTGAAGGCCACCGAAATCCAGCCGGCGATTCCAAAACCCTCTAAAGGGCTCATGGGATCCGAAATACTTTGCGTCACAAGATACCCCGCCACAAGGGATCCAAGTCCCGCAGAAGCTTGTTGCAAACAAGAGTTCAAACTCATAAATCCTCCGCGGTGACGAGGATCTACACTCGACGTCACCATGGACATCGCAGGAACGAAACGACCGGAGAATAAGATCATGAAGAAGGTCGAAGCACTTAAAGCCCACACCAAAGGAAGCGGCGGTAAATGTGTGAGCAATAAAATGGGCGCAATCGAACTCAGAGCCACAACATTGAAAATCTTTCGTTTTCCATATTTATCCGACAGCCTTCCAATCCATCTCGACGTAAAAAACGTAAAGAGCCCGCCGATCAAATAGATCAACGGCAGTTGCGACTCAAGAATCCCCACATTTTGCACCATGTAAATGGCGATGAACGGAATGAGCATGAATCCGCCGAACATGAGTGACATGATCAATCCGAATGCCGTCCAACGATTCTTCGAATTCAAAACGTAAGAGATTTCGTTCACCTGAGTGCGCATGCTAAATTCCACGGATTGTCCCGAGAGATGGTCGCGCATTGTAGGTAGCCAAGACGCCGCCGCCAGCCACACCAAACTCCCCACTCCCACAATCACGAAAAACGGAGCATGCCACTCCCAAAATTGAGCGACGATGATTCCAAGAGGAACGCCCACCACCGACGCCACCGAAAAGGCAGCCATCACAGTGCCTGTGGCTTCCCCTCGTCGCGACTCCGGAATTTGATCGCCCACGATGGAAAATACTAAGCCCGCCAAGACACCTCCAAATGCTCCAGCAATTACCCGAGCAGCGATGAGGAAAGGAAAGTTAGGAGCGAGTGCACAACCAAGAGTGCCTAACAGAAATCCCATGTACAAAATGAGCAGCGCGGATTTGCGACCGAACCGATCCAAAAAAAAGGCGGCGGCAAAGCCAGAAATCGCTGCGCTCAGCTGGTAGCTGGAAACAAGCCAGGAAAATTCTCTTGGCGAAATATCAAATGCCCGCCTGAACATAGGTCCAAGCGGCATCATGATCACGAAATCTAAGACGTGAGTGAATTGAACAAATGCCAGCAGAAAGAGGAGTTTCCGCTCCTTGGGCGTGAACACCTCTCCACTGTATGGCTTTGCTTATCCGACGACAAGAAAGCCTTTAGTCACTGCTCCGGTAATAATAATGCCCCTCATAAATACTCTCCTTTGTATGAAAGCTTCGTCCTGAGTATTGATTATGCCCGAAATATTGGGCGCCGCAGCGCCCGCAAGTTAGTAACAAAAGTTGCTAGTAGATCAGCGGCGCTGCAACTCCTCACGTACCGCATGGTAGCTCGCCTTGGGCTGCAAACTCGTATTGAAAAGCAACATTTCGTATTCCGCACCTTTCCCATCGGCTTCCCAAGAATCAGAATCGGCCAAGCCCCACGCCACGAAACCTTTGCAATTCGTGGCTGGATCGGAGCAAACCTTCATAAAATTTCGATAGCGTTGAGTCTGCTGAGCGCGTTTGGCATCCGTCATAGGAAGAGAAATCTTTACATCAATCTCACTGATGCGAGTTTCAAGACCCAAATTCGCGAAGCAGCGAAATTTTTGCGTCAGTCCTTCGACGGAATCCGCCGCTCCATGCGCTTGAAATGCAAAGCCATCAATGGGCACGCCATTTTTCTTAAGATGGCCAACGTATGAGCAGGCTTTATCAATATCAAATTGCTCATTCCAAAATAGTTTCACCGAAGGATCTGTTGCTCGCGCTTCCTTAAATGTCACTTTGATCCACTCATCTGGACTGTAGCCACCCTTTGTGAGGATATCGTTGAATGGACTCCATTTGAGACCAAAGCCTGGATACACTTCGGGCCCGTTCTTATGGAATGGCTCATTGATGGCGTCCCACTCGGCGATCACATTTGGGCAGCCTTTCGAAACAGCGTGCTCTTTCATGAGCTTCATCGTCGTACGGACATAATTTTTGATGAAAGCAATCACCCAGTCTGCCCTTTCGCGATCCGTGCTCCCTTTGATGGCATTATAAAAAGTAGACTCGCCAGGAATTTTAAAATTCCCTGCCGCGCCAACCAAAAAATGTCCGCGAATTTTCAGATTCTGGGCGCAGGCAAAATCCATAAATTTGTAAACTTTGTTGAGATTGTCCGTGTCGTAGTAAGGACGCAAGTTTGCGTTCGCGTCCATC
The DNA here is from genome assembly GCA_002343335.1 of Bacteriovoracaceae bacterium UBA2394. Classification (GTDB taxonomy): domain Bacteria; phylum Bdellovibrionota; class UBA2394; order UBA2394; family UBA2394; genus UBA2394. The sequence goes on along the minus strand of DDSI01000172.1, from coordinate 213 downwards.
TTCTCGGGCAACTTCGGAATAAAAGTGTGGGGCTTCATATAAGTTTCCGCCACAATGACGTTGGCCTCTTTCACCAAAGTCTTGGTGTAATTCGAATTCGCCGTCGTAGAAGTAATGCGATTGGGATGAATGGCGTAGCCAAAGAGAATTCCCTTTTGATTAGCGAGAGCTCGCATGCCGCCGGAGGGACCGGGTTGAGGCTGAGGTTGTGGC
>DDSI01000233.1 GCA_002343335.1 Bacteriovoracaceae bacterium UBA2394 | reverse complement strand
TGCTTGGAATCCCCTTTCAAGAAGTAAAATTGATACCCGTAAGCGCCGATGAGTAACGTCGGAATCAATTGAACCATGTGATAGAGAATGGCAATTGCCGCCGCATTGTTGGGAGGGATCCCAAAAAAACTAAGCATGGTGATGGCCGCTAATTCGAAGGTGCCAATGTGACCCGGAGAAGAGGGGATGGCGATCATGAGCGTTACCGCTGCAACCACCATGAAAGCTTTATAGAGACTGATGGGTGAGTCCACTCCATGGGAAAATGCGACCACGATGACTGCTTCAATTAGCCATCCAAGAAGACTAATTGCCACGGTGGAAAGTAGGATCCGATAATTCTTAAGCGAAGCGATACCTTCGAAAATCCTCGCGCGTATTTGCAGAAATCCATTCAGCCACTGAATGCTCGAATGCTTTGGAAGTTGAGTGAGACCTAAAAAGAGCGCCAAAAAAGCCAAAGTGGATAAAAGGATGGTGCTCCAGGGGGGCAAGCTGCCTCTCACTCCAAGGACAACCGAAGAAAGATAGAGGAGAAGCGACATTGTAATAAAATCCAGGAATCGATCTGCTCCCATCGCACCTACGAGGCGAGCTGCTGAGATCTTGGTTTTTCGTGTGATAAAAAATACGCGGAACGGTTCACCCAGACGCGCAGGAAGGCTGGCATTAAAAAAGAATGAAATTCGCAAACTCCAAAAAGCCGTCCAATAGGAGATCGATCCGAAGGGCTGAACGAGAAGGTGCCATCGCTTTGCGAGTAAAAAATTGTGAAGATTCGCCAGAATGAGGCCGACGCAAATCGCGCCGAAGCCCATTCGAGAGAAATTTTCTAAAACTTCGCTAAGGTTTAGTTTTCGAAATGCAAAATAAAGGCACGTGATGCTGACGATACCGCCCAAAAGAAAAATTGTGAGTTTGCCCCGCCAAGCGCGGGTCGAAGAGGAATTTACCATGAAATTAAACGGTTCCTTCGAGGGGAGGCATCTTGGCTCTATCTAATTGGGGGACGACTCGGCGAGTATAAGTATCGACACGTTGAATGATGGACGCCCAGGAGTATGACCTCTCCATTTTCAATCGCGCTCGTTTAGCGAGCATCGAGCCAAGAGTTGGCTCGGCAATCAATTTTAAAATCTGAGCTGCAAATTCCTCGGGTTTATCAGGATCCGCCATTAAAACATCTCGTCCCTTTTCCGCTGTTTCATTAAACGCAGCGATGTCGCTACAGACGGTCGGTTTCCCGGAAGCCATACTTTCCAAAAGTGTCACGCCTAGACTAGCAACCCGAGTCGTCGGACAAACATTGATATCCGCGGTGGCAAAATATTGCGGCTTTTCCTCTAAAATGGGTCCGATGAAGTGTACATGAGCCTTTAGTTCTTCCTCGATCGAATCTTCATAAAAGGCCTTTAAGGGCCCTGCGCCTGCAAGGATGAGGCGAGTGTTCGGCTCTTGTCGATGCAAAATTCTAAATGCGTCGATTAAAACGGAAATGCCGTTGCGCGGTTCCATTCTTCCAATAAAAAACAAATTGATCTTCCCATCGTCGAAAGCGGGAATCTTCGGACAGTTCGGGTCCGCAAATTCATCGACGGGCACTCCATTTGGAATCACTTCAAAAGGTCCACACTGAAACCAATTTTCAAAGGGCTTTGCAGCAACGTCTGACACGGACACCAGCCCTTCGAAGTCATTCATAATCCTCGCAAGCTGCTTGTCGAATATTTTGTAGTAGAGCGGTTTCGATCGAAGCAGTGTGTGGATGTGACCAATGATGGGGCAATCCGCATAGCGCTGGATAAGAAGAGGAAGCACGGGAGTGAGAGGACAATGGATGTGAATGACGTCAAACTGTTCTCTCTCCATCATCCGTTTGATTTGTCGCCCGAGATTGAAACCAAAGGCAACCTTGGCAAGACTTCCATTGGCAATGATCGGGATCGAGCGACCTACCCGAATGATTTCGAATCCAAGAGGTGAGAAGTGCAGATTATGAGGTTCCGCTACATTCGACGTGATGAGTTTGACGTCATAACCCATCTTGGAAAATTCCACCGCCGCAAAGTGGACATCACCGCTGAGACCGCCGAGATGTGGGTAATAATATTCGCTTACAATGCCGACTTTGAGAGGGCGCTCGGGCCGGGGCGCCCGGAACGCTTTTCGTTTGGGATCTCGACCAATCGCCCAAATCCGATTCGTCAGTAGCAGTCCTATAATATAGAGAGTCACCAGCAAATTGTAGACTCCGACGAATCCTTGCCAGATAAAGTATTGAAGGTTGGCACGGAGGCCGAGCGGGCGAAGCGCTGGGACGTTAGGCTTTTGGTTTGAAGTTTCGGACATGTCCGACGAAGCTAAACAAAAATGACATTTTTGAGAATTTCTGGTTCGGTTTTTTGTCTGGGCATCGTCATCGGCAAGAAAGGGTGCCAGTACCTTGAGGAATGACCTATCGTCGAAACTCCTTCGCGTAGCCAAATGGCAGCGCAACCTCTTTTTCAAAAAATGGAATGCTCTTCGGAGTGACCCCGAAATCTGGGAAAAGCCGCTAGAGGAGCGCCTGGAGCTCATTCTGCATGTTCTCCCGGAATCGCCTCCCTACGCACTGAAAGGACCCCATCGCTTCGTCACATTGTTGCAGAAGGAGTACCCGCGTCTCTTGCTTCAACTACCCCAACCCCCGCTTGGACTCTTTGTGTGGGGTGCCGAACTTACAGATGAAATCAAAATCGGTGTAGTGGGATCCCGAAAGCCCACGGCTTATACCCAGCGGATGAGCCGAGAGTTTTCCCTCATCTGGGGACGACTGGGCTTTCCAATAGTCAGTGGCGGTGCCCTCGGAATCGATGCCTGCGCTCACGAAGCTTGTTTAGAGGCCGGTGGGCGTACAATCGCAATTCTGGGCAGTGGGTTTAACCACCTTTACCCGCGTTCTCATCAGGGACTCTTTCGAAAGATTCTGGGAAATCGTGGAACTCTGGTTTCCGAATTGGCTCCTGAGGTGGCGCCTCGCGCGCACTTTTTTCCGGAGAGAAACAGAATCATCGCTGCAATGTCTCATCTCGTTTTTCTCGCACAAGCTCACGAAAGAAGCGGATCGCTTTCGACCGCTAGAGCGGCGCTCGATCTTGGCCGAGATGTCTCGGTACTTCGCCCGGTCGCAGGCGATGAAGCCTTTGCCGGTAGCAAAGCGCTGATCGAAGCGGGCGCGCCGAGTATCATTGGNNTTTTGAAGCTGGTCGGAGAGATATTTCACTTCCGACACATTCGACTTGAAGGTCGCTCCCTGTTCGAAAGCATCTGCAGCGGCGATTGCATAGGCGATGGCGGTATGACTTGCGAGCTGAACGACGGCTAATTTTGCAATGGTCACTTCTGGCAGTCCGGGGGTGACCTTTGAACTTCCATCGGCGGTTCGAATAACATCCAAGCTGTCATTTAATCGGATTCCGTCATTGGCGCCTTTGTCGATATAGACGAAATGATAAGCTCCGATCATGGCGAGAGATTCGGTGGATCCCAAAATTTTTCCTCTCACATTCGCCGTCGGTTCCTGAGGGGAAATCGAAACATTTGGACTGAGCTCGGGTCCCACTTTATCGCCCAAGTGGATGTCGACTTTTGCATCGTCTATTTTTCCTACCACGGAAGTGGGCAATACTTTGGTCACCGTCACAAACCCTTTAAGGCGAATGCTTTGAGCTGTCTTTCCGAGTTTCTTCCCCGTCGTAAAAATTGAAAAACGATCGCCCACTGAAACCGCAGGGTTCTTCAACTTGAGATAGACGATGTCATTGGTCGTTAAGTATCGATTCTTTTTGTACGACCCTTCCAGCTCTCCTTTGACATCCACATCATCCAAAACGAAGTGCTCAAGAGATACTTGCGGAGGAG
>DDSI01000182.1 GCA_002343335.1 Bacteriovoracaceae bacterium UBA2394 | reverse complement strand
GTAATTTAGGTTACGCCTACATGGAGGCAGGTAAGCTCGAACTTGCGGACAAATATTTAACGGAGTGTTTGAAATACGATCCAAACTATCACGATGCTTTACTCAATCGCGGGGTGGTTCTTATGCGCCGTGAAAAATGGGAAGAGGCGATCAAAGTATTCGACGCCCTTGTCAAAAAGCATCCCAAGTCATTTTTGGCCGTGCGAAATGCGGGCCTTTGTTACGCTCACATGAAAAATCTACAGGCGGCTGCGAAATGTTTTGAAATGGCGCTTAAGATGTTTCCAAACTATGTCGACGCGCGTGTGGATTTGGGCGTGACTTGTTTTGCAGCAGGCCGACCGGACGTCGCGAAGCCCATATTAGAGCAAGCGCTTCAAATGGATCCCCATAGTCTTCGTGCCAAAGCGGTTCTCGACGATATTCATAAAATTCTATCTCAATCGAAGCCCAAATAAACCGCATCTCCGGGTGACTCGCCTTTAAAGCCTGACTATATAAATAGGACGGCATGGGTGAGAACGAATCCAAAATCCGCAATTTCTCGATCATTGCACATATCGATCACGGCAAATCGACCTTGGCCGATCGTCTCATTGAAGTGACTGGAACCGTTTCGAAGCGCGAAATGAAGCAACAACTTTTGGATTCTATGGATCTCGAGCGCGAACGCGGCATTACGATTAAGGCTCAAACAGCCCGGCTCAATTACAAGGCAAAGAATGGACAGGAGTATCAACTGAATCTCATCGATACCCCTGGGCACGTGGACTTTAGTTATGAAGTTTCACGCTCCCTTTCTGCCTGTGAGGGTGCGCTCCTTGTCGTCGATGCGACGCAGGGGATTCAAGCGCAGACCCTCGCAAATGTTTATTTGGCTTTGGGAAATAATCTCGAAATCATCCCCGTCATTAATAAAATTGATCTGCCCTCTGCAAACCCCGAGAAAGTGAAGGCAGAAATCGAAAGCGTCATTGGGCTCGATACATCCAAAGCTGTTTTGTGCTCGGCAAAATCTGGACTTGGAATCGAAGATGTCCTCGAGGCCGTTGTGGAGCAAGTTCCGCCTCCAAAGGCGAATCCCGATTGTGAGGGAAAGACCGCGGCTCTCATTATTGATTCTTGGTTCGATTCTTATCGGGGGGTCGTCATTTTAGTGCGGGTATTTTCTGGCGAGATCAAGGTGCGAGACCGCATCAAACTCATGAGCACGGGCTTTGATTACGACGTCTTAGACGTCGGAATCTTTACACCGGGGTCACGTTCGAAATCGGTCTTGAGTAATGGCGAGGTGGGTTACGTGGTCGCTGGAATCAAGATGGTGAAGGATGCACGAGTCGGCGACACACTCACCGCAGCCAAAAATGGCGTTTCCGCGCCGCTGCCGGGATTTAAAGAAGTAAAGCCGATGGTGTTTTGTGGGATTTTCCCGACGTCGACGGACGATTACGAAAATCTCAAAGATTCTTTAGAAAAACTCACGTTGAATGATTCAGCCGTTCAATATGAGCCGGAGATTTCTGAGCATTTGGGATTTGGATTTCGTGCGGGGTTTTTGGGCTTGCTCCACATGGAAATTATTCGCGAGCGATTGGAGCGGGAATATAATTTAGACATCATCTGCACCGTTCCCACCGTAAAGTACAAAGTATTTACGACGAGCGGAGAAGAATTTGAGGTGTCCAATCCGGGAAAGTTGCCAGAGCCCACTCTCATTGAGCACACGGAAGAGCCCATTTACACGGTAAAAATTCATACACCGCCGGAATTCTTAGGAGGGATCATGACCCTTTGTACGGACAAACGCGGTATTCAAAAGAAAATGGAGTATTTGACGCCAGAACGCGTGGTGCTTGAATACGAACTTCCGCTCAATGAAATTGCGCTCAATTTTTTCGATAAGCTGAAGTCTATTTCAAAGGGCTATGCGAGTTTGGATTATGAGTTTTTATGTTACCGCCCGAGTGAGCTTGTCAAAGTGGATCTGCTCTTAAATGGCGAGAAGGTGGAGTCGCTTTCTCTCATCATTCACGAGGATTTTGCCTATCCGCGAGGACGAGAACTCACCAAAAAGATGAAGGAATTGCTGCCCCGACAAATGTTTCAAATCGCTATTCAGGCGGCGATCGGATCTAAGATCATTGCCCGGGAAACCTTGAGCGCCCTTCGAAAAGACGTTCTTGCAAAATGTTATGGTGGTGACGTTTCTCGAAAACGTAAGTTGCTTGAAAAGCAAAAGGAGGGGAAAAAGCGGATGAAGTCGATCGGCTCCGTGGACGTTCCCCAGGAAGCGTTCCTTGCTATTTTGAAGATCGATTGATGAAATGAAGGTCTCTAGAGGAGGGGCCTTCATGCGCAGAAAATCTTCCATTCGAGGCGAAGTCGAACTGAGTTTCACGAAAATTCTATTTTTCATTGGTTTAGCCGTGGGCGGCTGGGCCATCTATGAATTGTCATTCGCTTTTTACGCCAGTGTTCAAATTGAAACGGCGATTACGGAAGTCATCCTCGCCAATCGCGCCAATTTTGATGAAGCCAGCGTCAAGGAGCAGATCAAGCAACGCGCGCATGCGGCGGGTCCCGTTATCATCGATGAAAAGACAATGACCGTGCTGAAAAATGCGGAAACCAACATGGCCACCGTCAGTATGCCTTACGAGTATCAGATCGGAATTCCCTTCGTCTCGGCGACCTGGGACGTGCATTTTGAGCCGGTCATTCACGAATCTTTAAAGGGCAGTGGACTCTAAGCTTTTATCCTTGCGAAATGCTTGTGAACTTTAGTTCCTCGAAAAAAGCGACAAAATTTGCAGGACTTACGCGCCGCAGCATACCCCGTTACACTCTTTGAAGAGTGAGAGTGAAGGGTCTAAAAACAATCCTCGGGCTGATATCGCTATCCTCGGTGAGTTTGTTCTCAATAGGAGCAAATGCCGGCGTGAATGTGAGGGAAGCCAGCGAATTTGATGGGCTCGTCTCTGGCGAGCTGGAAGGGAAACACCAAATTCGCACCGTCGAGTGCTACGGTGGGGATCGTCTCCTCGTCAGTCAGGCTGTGGCCGGAACTGGTTCTAGGCCTGGGGATGCGAGCGTTGTCTTAATCGTGAAGAATGCCGGGGATCGTCCTAAGAAATTGCGGGAGCTGGCCGGAGCATGTCTGGATGATTTGTTTTCCAGCATGGAATCCGTGGGACAGTACCAGAGCGAATTTCTCCCTTTGAGGAAGCGTGTGATGCTTCCATTTATGGCCTCGGATGACAATGCTCCATCCTTCCAGAGTCGGGAGATTCTCGATATGGAATCGGGAGAGAGAAAATCCGTGGGTGAGGCGGAATTGAACGGGCAATTCGTTCCCGCCGGGTCCACGATGGCCTTAGTCGTAAAGACGCCAGAAAAACCCGTGAAATTAGCTAGCATGACCACGCGCTAAGCCCTAGAGTAGGGCTCGTGCCAATCGGCCGAGCCGGCATTTTATCCACCGAATCGTTTCCACCTCATGAATTGAATTCCTTCTTTCGTCTCGTTGAAAAGCCGAGGACGAATCGAAAGGGATCCATCGGAATGCTTTGCTTCTTCGAGGCGAGCACCCGAACCGAGCTCAGCTTTGAAATGGCGGGGCTTCGCCTAGGAATGGCATGGTCAAAAGTGGAGCCCTCGGGATTGAGTCTGCAAAAGGGCGAAAGCCTTCGGGATACATTTCAGGTTCTCTCTCATTACAAACCGGATCTCTTCGTAGTTCGCCATTCAGTGGCTTATCTGCCCCATGCCGTTTCGGAGTGGACGGGTGTGCCTGTCATCAATGCGGGGGACGGGATCAATGAGCATCCGACGCAGGCCCTCATCGACACCTTCACCCTTTGGAAAATGAATTCGAAAAAGCGCTACTCGATCGCTTTTTTTGGAGATGTGTTTCGGTCTCGTGTGGCGCGCTCCAACTTGAAAATTTGGAAGGCGTTGAATTGGAATGTGAGCGTAGTGGATGACGGCAGTGAGAACACGAAAAATTTTGCCAAGGCTTTTGGAATCCGCGTGATTCCTCGGCGGGGAATTCGTGAAGCCGATGTGATTTATTGCCTTCGAGTGCAGGCGGAGCGGGGAAGTTCCTACGCATTGTCGCCGCTTTCAAACTCAGATTTGTCGAAAAAATCCAAGTTCATGCATGCGGGTCCGGTCGTAATGGGTAAAGACATGCTCTTGGAACTCTGCGAACGAGCGCATCCGCAGTCATTGATTCATGAGCAGCTAAAAAATTCTCTGCCTGTTCGTGAGGCGATTTTAGATGAAGTGCTGAAGAGGGCACGCGCATGAGCTGGTTTTATTCCAAAAAAGTATGGAATCCAAAAAGGGGTGATTTCGTATCTGGCGCCTTTGAAGTGAAGGGTGGGCGCTTCTCCCAATTCATATTCGGAACTTTGCCTCCTAAAAATCAGAAGTGGATCGATCTGGGAGGATCGCATGTGGGTCCTTCTTGCGTGGATGTGCATATTCACGCGAGAGACTTTGAGGAATGTCATAAAGAAACTTTCGAAACGCTGAGCGAAGCGGCGGCGAAAGGCGGCGTGAGTGTGGGCGCTTGTTTGGCTAACACCTTCCCGCGCATGGATTCACCCGCGAGAGTTCAGGAGTTTTTGAAGCGCGTAAAAAATTTGCCGATTCGGCTCATTCCTTTCGCGGCTGTGACGGAAAACTTGGAAGGAAAAACAGGGACGAATTGGAATGCCCTTTTGAAAATGCCCATCGCGGGGCTTTCGGATGACGGCAAACCAATCTTGAACGCAGAGATATTTGGTTCGGTTCTTAAAGCGGTGAGTCGTTCAGGAAAGATACTTTCGTTGCATGAAGAGGACACCACGATCTCGAAGGGATCTTTGCTGCACGAGTCGCACACCAGTTGCCGATTGGGCATCGAGGGATCGTGCTCAGGCGCGGAGATCGATATGGTTTCGCGGGATCTAGAGATTGCAAAAAAAGTGAAGGATAGCTCAGCCCTTCACTTTGCCCATGTCTCCACGGGCGAAGCGGTTCGACTCTTGAAGGCGGCCAAGAAGCGTGGGCAAAAATTTTCTGCGGAGCTGACGCCGCATCACGGGTTGCTCTCCGTGGATCACGCTGAAGAATTTCCCGCGATGAAATTATCCACTTTTAAAGTCTGTCCACCCATTCGAGCCAAGGAAGATCAAGAAGCGCTCTGGGCGGGCCTGCGCGATGGCGTCATTGATATGTTCGCCTCCGATCATGCACCTCATTCTCTTTTGGAAAAAACGCAGCCGATGGAAATTGCGGCGCATGGCATGATCGGCCTCGAATTTTATTTTCCTCTAATCAATGAAATTCGGCTCCGAACAAAATTGTCGTGGCAGAAATTTTTTGAAGCGGCAGCAGAGCGACCTGCCTCACGATTAAGTCTCCATAAGACGCGTCGTTGGGCGGTGGGCGCAGACGCTTCCTTTATCGTTTTTAATCCGACGGCTGTTCAGAAATTGCATTGGTCTCGGTCCAAGTCCGCAAATACGCCTTTTCAAGGGGCGAGCGTTCGAGGGAAAGTTGAACAACATTGGATCAATGGAGTGAGGGTGTATGGCGAAACCCGTTAAGCGGAAAAAAAATACAAAGAAGCCGATGAAAGCCGCCGAGAGCGGGGCTGGAAGCAAGGGAGGACTCTTGTTGCAAGACGGCTCCTTCTGGCCGGGCGAATGTTTTGGAGCGACGGGTACGACCATCGGCGAAGTGGTCTTCCATACGGGTCACCAGGGTTATCAAGAAATTTTGACCGACCCCAGTTATCGAAAACAAATTTTGGTTTTTGCCTCTCCACAAATGGGCAACCAGGGATTTCATGAGATCGATCGCGAAAGTGATCGCGTGTGGGCGAGTGGCGCGATCGTGAGGGACTACTCCGAGGGGATTTCGCATTGGCGTAGGAGCTCCTCGCTCTCCGAGTATCTTGCGAAAGAGAAAACTCCAGGACTTTCCGGTGTGGATACGCGCCGGTTGATTTTGCATCTGAGAGAGAGCGGGTCTCAGTGGGGCGTGCTTACGACCGAGAAGAAAAGTTTGGTAGAACTCCGGAAGCTTTTAAAAGACCAAGTGTCCATGGAAGGACTGTCGCTCACTCAGGAGGTGACGACCAAACTCGCGTATCGCTGGACGGAAGGTTCTAAAAATTTGGCCACGACCGAACTCAAGCGATCGAAGGGTGGCTTGAAACGTGTGGTGGTGATGGATTTTGGAGTGAAACAACAGATCCTGCGCTATCTCATTGATGTGGGATTTGAAGAAGTCATTGTGGTGCCGGCGAAATCGAAGGCCGCGGAGATTTTAGGATTCAAGCCCGACGCACTTTTTCTCTCGAATGGACCGGGCGATCCGGCGGCTGACGCTGAAATTATCGCAGAAGTGAAAAAACTTATCCGAGAAGTGCCGACGTTTGGGATTTGTCTCGGCCACCAGATTCTCGCATTGGCTCTAGGCTTGGAAACTTTCAAATTGAAGTTCGGGCATCACGGTGCCAATCATCCCGTAAAAAATCTGACGTCGGACCGAGTGGAAATCACGTCTCAAAACCATGGATTCGCGGTGCGAGAACTCTCGGGTCAGCAGGTTCGCGAAATCGAAGTCACGCATGTGAATTTAAACGATCAAACGATCGAAGGTTTTCGCCATCGCCAACTTCCGCTTCGAGCGATTCAATTCCATCCGGAGGCGTCGCCGGGACCTCTTGATTCCCTGCAGATCTTTCAAGAATTTCAGCGGGGGTTTGCCGCGTGAGGGAATTGCTCCAAGCTCTTTTGACCGAGCGCCAACTTTGGCAGCAGACCTTTGATCGACTCTTGAAGTTTGGCTCCGAGGGTGTGCTTCAAAAAGAAATTCTGCAGGCCAAAGAAATCTTTTTCTCCAAGCTCGGGCGAACGCATGAGATGAAGGAAGATCTCTATGAAAGTGCCAGCCAATCCTTTTTGGAATGGTACCTGTTTGATTATCCGACCAAG
>DDSI01000085.1 GCA_002343335.1 Bacteriovoracaceae bacterium UBA2394 | reverse complement strand
CTCAGAGCCTCCATGGGGAGGGCGCCTGAAGCCGTGATGCCAGAGGAAGACACGCAATCCAATCCAGGGAGCTCTGAAGCGGATTTTGTAGGATTTGAAAATACGGGTCAGGGGCCTGCCCCCGAAATTTCATCCAACGACTTTGCGGAGATTTTTTCTAATGCAGCCATTCAAGTTCCACAGGCCTCATCGAAGAAAAAATTAAAGCTTCCCGGAAAATTGATTCGAAACTTGAGCCTTGCAGCGGGACTTTTGGTGGTGATTGGTATCGCCGGTGCGGCTTCTATGAGACTTCGAAGTGAAGATGGAATTGCTGGGTTTCGCCTCGAAGGATTTGCCATCGTTAAAGCCTACCGCCCCCCCGCTCAGGATTTATTGAAAGAATTCGAGGGAATCTACGAGCGCGCACGACTTGCCAGAGATTCTGACGATCCTGCACGTATTGAAGAATCGCTCGGAGCTTTGAAGAGCGTCATGGAGCGCGACGAAAGAAATGTAGAAGCTGCTGCTGCAATGGTCGAGCACAGTGCCATGCTCTCGTTTTGGCTAGGTCAAGGAAGCCCATGGGCTGCTCGATACGATGAAGCGCTTCAATCGCTCAATTCATTACGAGAGAAAATTCAAACCCTACCTCCGACGGTGGTTGGAAGCTTGGAGCGTGCGCGAGCGTGGCGAAATCTTTCCGTGAGAGATGAGGCAAAGGCTCTTCAAGAGCTACAGGCGTATTTGCAGCAAGCCGGGGCTCAAGACGGAGAGGCTCAAAGTCTTATGATTCAGGCCGCCATGGAATTCAATAAAAAGGACGAGCTGAAGAATGCACTGGCTAAAGTTCAGGATGCTTCCGCTTTAAAAACCATGCGAGTGCGACTGGGACAGGCGGTGGCAAAAGTTTGGTCCGGGGAATCAGCTCCCGAGCTCGAAACATTGGTCGCAGAAAACTATTTGCCAGCTCGAGTCTTTCAAATGCTCAGTCAAAAAATCGGAAAGGAAAATGCACGAGCGTTGATCGCTCAGGCCACCCAGTTAGTGGAGTCGACTAAATCTCTGGCCTCGCTGCAGCGGAAAGTTTTGGAGTATCGGGGTGATCTTTATAACTTTCTTGAAGAGAGCGAAAGAGCTCGAGAAGATTGGAAGACGATTGTGGATCGATCGCCACGTGAAGTGCGAGTTTGGATGAAGCTGGCGGATTCTTATCAGGAAGACGCCATGTGGGAACCTGCCATCGAGTCCTATAGAGCGGCTCAAAAGGCAGGACCTCTTGAACTAAATGTCACTCTTAAATTCGCCAAACTCCTTCGTCTCAAAGGGAAAATCGTGGAAGCGCTCACGCTTCTCGATCAGGGTTTGGGTGCGCATCCAAAATCAGCAGAGCTCCACTATGAAAAAGGTCGCGTCCAGCTGACGATCTATCAAGATGAGGCCGCTAAAAAATCTTTCTCAAAGGCGTTGGAGCTCGATCCTACTTTAGAAAATGCAATTTTGGGATTGGCCGAGTTGGCGATGCAGAAAAAAGATTACACGGAGGCGGAATCGCTTTTTAAAAAGATTACTTCAAAAAGCGGACGGTATGCCGAAGCTCTTCAGGGTCTAGCCCACATTGCCGAACGTAAGAACCAAATCCAATCGGCTGAGGAATACTATCGGCAGGCGCTGCAAGCGAATCCGAAGGTGGAATCTATTTATCCCCATCTCGTTCGAATTTACTTGAGTCAGGAAAAGGATTCTCAGGCCGAAGCTTTAGTGGAGCGTGGATTAGCCGAGATGCCAAAATCACCTTTACTCAAAGTTTCGATGGCAAAGATTTATCAATTTCAAACTCGCTACAAAGATGCGGTGAAGTTGCTGGAGTCGGTGCACAAATCCTATGAACATTTAAATGACGTGGGTTTTGCGCTTGCTGATGCCTACATTGACGATAAACAATTCGGAAGGACCTGGGAGATATTGAATCCTTTAGTGACGAAGGAGTTAAGAGATTCCGAACTTCTCTATTTGAGAGCTCGAGCATTTTACATTGATCCTGATTCAATTAAGTTTGGAGGGTCAACGGAGGCTGCTGCCCGATTGATCGAATCCGCCGTTCGGCAAGATCCAGAGAATGAAAAATATCGATTGATGGCAGCTCAGATTGCGTTTCGAAACCAAGATAAAAGTGCAGCCTTTGAGCATATTGAAACCATTTTGCGCAATCGTCCTCAGGCGGCGGCCGCGTACATCATCAAGGGTGACCTTCATATGGATGGAGGAGAATATGAGAAGGCCAACAAATCTTATTCCGACGCTTTAAAGCTGACTCGGTTTCATGCGCCAATTTACAAAAAACTAGGGGACTCATTCCGTAACGTGGGAAATACGGCCATGGCCATTGAGTACTATCATAAGGTCATTCGAGATCACCCAAGCGATGCGCAAGTTCATCTCGTTTTGGGAAAACTTTACAATGAACAAGGAAAATCCTCATTGGCGCTTCAAATGCTTCGCAAAGCGATCGATTTAAATCCTAACGTGGCGGAGCCTTATTACTTTGTGGGATTCATTCTGAAAGAGGCTGGTGATCGTCGTGGGGCCATTTCCAATTTTGAACGCTATTTGTCACTCGAACCCTCCAGCCGCGAATCGGCCACCATTAAGGACGAGATTTATTTCCTTAAAGGCGGAACCGCGAACTAGGCGAAGACCCCTCTTTTAAGTTAACCTCGGGCATGTTTGATCTCAGAGATTTGGGAGACAATTTTGAGGCCTACGCAAAAGGCTGGAAAAGTCGAAATCAATCGGGTCTTCAGGCCATCATCGAAAGTCTACAAGCGGATCTTCAACAACGTAAGCAACTGATTCGAAATCACGAGGAACTATTGTCCGCGCGCAACAAGGCCTCGCAGGAAGTGGCGGTGCGAAAAAAGGCCGGTCAAGATGCTTCGGATCTTATTCAAAAGCAGAAGGAAGTTGGCGAGAGCATCAAGAAAGCAGAGAGCGATCTCACGGAGTTTCAAACAACCTTCGAAGCAAAGTTGAAAAGTTTACCAAACATACCTCAAAAGGATGTGCCCCTTGGGCAATCTGAAGCTGATAACAAGGAAATTCATCGCTGGGGAAATCCTCGAAAGTTTGATTTTGAACCTTTGGCCCATGAGGTGCTTGGGGAGAAGCGAGGTTGGTTTCATTTTGAAAAAGCGGCGGAAATTACTGGCGCACGATTTTCGGTATCTCGCGGGTTCGCTGCCAAGCTAGAGCGAGTTCTCATACAGTTCATGTTGGATCGGCACACCGAGAAAAATGGCTACACTGAAGTTTTGCCGCCTTTCATTGTGAATGACAAAACGCTTTACGGAACGGGAAATTTGCCGAAGTTCAAAGAGGATCTCTTTAAACTCGAAGGCTACGAGTACTTTTTGATCCCGACCGCGGAAGTTCCGGTCACAAATTTGCATTGTAACGAAGTTTTGACCGCACAAGATTTGCCCAAGTTTTACACAGCGTACACACCTTGTTTTCGTTCTGAGGCGGGAAGTTATGGCAAAGATGTAAAAGGGCTCATTCGTCAGCATCAATTCAATAAGGTAGAATTAGTGAAAATCTCGCATCCTGAAAAATCCAATGAAGAGCATGAGGGCATGCGTCGAAATGCGGAGGAGATTTTGGAACTACTCGAGCTGCCTTATCGCACCATGGTGCTTTCGACGGCGGACATGAGCTTTGCTTCCACGAAAACTTTTGATCTGGAAGTGTGGTTGCCTTCGCAAAATGCTTATCGGGAGATTTCTTCGATCAGTAATTGCGGAGAGTTTCAGGCGCGCCGTATGAATTCTCGTTTTCGCGACGCCGATGGAAAAATGAAATTTGTTCACACATTGAATGGAAGTGGCTTGGCAGTGGGACGCACCTTGATCGCGATTTTGGAAAATTACCAAAATAAAGATCAAACCGTAACCATTCCCAAGGTGCTTCAATCCTATTT
>DDSI01000109.1 GCA_002343335.1 Bacteriovoracaceae bacterium UBA2394 | reverse complement strand
CATCACCGGGGGTCTTCCTCGAGTTGCCGAATTGTTTGAAGCGCGAGCACCTCGTGAATATGCGGCGATCATCGCGGATGTCGATGGCTTCGTGGCCTTCGGTAAAGACACCAAAGGAAAGAGAAAAGTCATCGTTACTCCGGAAAAAGGAGAGCCGGTGGAGTATCTTATTCCTAAAGCTCGCCACATGATTGTGAGAGAAGGTGACTTGGTCCGAGCTGGTGAAGCGCTCGTGGACGGTGCGGTAAATCCGCACGATATCCTTCGAGTGCTTGGTGTGAAGGCGTTGGCCAAATATTTGGTCGATGAAATTCAGGAAGTGTACCGACTCCAAGGTGTGAAGATTAACGATAAGCATATGGAATCGATCGTTCGCCAAATGCTTCGAAAGATTCGAATTCTAGATGCGGGTGATTCGATGTTCCTCGAGGGTGAGCCGATCAGTCGCTGGGTTTTTGAAGAGGCGAACGACAAACTCATCGCTGAAGGTAAGAAGCCAGCGACGGCCGAACCGATGCTTTTGGGTATTACCAAGGCAGCCTTGAATACGGACTCCATGTTGTCGGCGGCGTCCTTCCAAGAAACCACGAAGGTTTTCACGGAAGCCGCGATATCCAGTAAGGTCGATAATCTCTTCGGCCTTAAGGAAAACATCATTATGGGCCGTTTATTGCCGGCGGGAACGGGACTCGATGATTATGTGAACTCGGATATCGTCGTCGAAGGCGGAGATGATGGGTTTTTCAGTGACGTCGATGTCGACACGACAGGCATTATGACTGGCGAGGCTAAAGCGGCCTCCAACTAGTTGATTGGCTCGGCCCCGCCTTCGCATTTACCTGTGGGTGGGTAGCGGGGCAGTTTCCAAATGGAACTGCCCCTCCAAATGGACCAATCAAACGATTGACTGGGGGGCGGTAAGCCCCCTAATTCTTTCGGTAATAATTTATTGGTTGTCCGATAAACCCATATCGACAGCCAAAATTGATACGAGTTTCTGTGTGACCATCCATTCTACGTGCTGGGATGTTCGCGAGAGAGGCTCAATCAAAACGTGATTAAAAAATTAAAAGACAGCATTTGGAGATTTTATCTCTGAATGAGTGTGGCCAGAGGCGCTGGTGCTTCTGTTCATACGAATTTAGTTCAAGAGAGGACTAGTTGAATGCCAACGATCAATCAGCTTTTGCGTAAGGGTCGAACGAAGCCGACTTACAAGTCTAAATCACCCGCCTTAAAGCGGGCGCCCCAAAAGCGCGGAGTTTGCACGCGTGTTTACACGATGACTCCGAAGAAACCGAACTCAGCTCTTCGAAAAGTGGCTCGGGTTCGTTTGACGAACAAGCACGAAGTCACTGCCTACATTGGCGGTGTTGGACACAATTTACAGGAGCACTCCGTGGTGCTTATCCGCGGCGGCCGGGTCAAAGATTTGCCCGGGGTCCGCTATCACATTGTTCGGGGAACGTTGGATGCGACGGGCGTCGCGAATCGAAAGAAAGGCCGTTCTAAATACGGCACGAAACGTCCCAAGTCGTAATTGTTGAAAGGATTTTTGTTATGCCAAGACGTAAAAGAGTTTTAACCCGTCCAACCGTTTTACCGGATCATAAGTATCAAGACATGGTGCTCTCCAAGTTCATCAACATGATCATGTGGAGTGGTAAAAAGACCACGGCAAGCCATATCGTTTACGGCGCGCTCGATGATCTTCAAGGCAAGGGCGAAGATGGAATTAAGATTTTCAAAAAGGCGATCGATAATGTGAAGCCTGAAATCGAAGTGCGCTCTCGTCGCGTCGGGGGTGCTAACTATCAAGTGCCTATGGAAGTGCGACCTGAACGAAAACTTACCCTCAGCTGCCGATGGTTGGTGCAAAGCGCTCGCGAACGAGCGGGTCGATCCATGGTGGAAAAACTTTCGGCTGAACTTTACGAAGCTGCAAATGGTCGCGGAGGCGCCGTCAAAAAACGTGATGATGTTCATAAGATGGCGGAAGCCAATCGCGCGTTTGCTCACTTCCGTTGGTAGGAGTGAACTCAAAAGGACTTTGTTGGAATGGTGATGGCGGCAATGAAAGCGTTAGATAAAGAAGCTGAGGTTCTGGAAAAAATCCGGAACATCGGCATCATCGCGCACATCGACGCTGGCAAGACCACAACGACGGAGCGAATTTTGTTTTACACCGGCGTTACTCATCGTCTCGGCAACGTGGACGAAGGTAACACCCAGATGGACTGGATGGTTCAAGAGCAAGAGCGTGGGATCACGATCACCTCTGCCGCCACCACTTGTTACTGGGGTGATTTTCAAATCAACGTCATCGATACCCCTGGGCATGTCGATTTCACGATCGAAGTGGAGCGTTCCCTTCGCGTGTTAGACGGAGCCATCGGAGTATTTTGTGGCGTGTCGGGAGTCGAGCCTCAGTCGGAAACGGTGTGGCGACAGGCTGATAAATATCGCGTTCCGCGAATTGCTTTCATCAACAAGATGGATCGCATGGGTGCGGATTTTAATCGCGCCGTTGAAATGATGCGTGCGCGACTTCATGCCAATCCCATTCCAGTGCAAATCCCAGTTGGAGCGGAGGATGCTTTTGAAGGCGCGATCGATCTTTTGAAAATGAAGGCTCTTCTATGGAAAGGCGATGAGACTGGTGCGAAATTTGTGGAAGTTGAAATTCCTGAAAGTCTCACTGCGGTCGCGAAGAGCGCACGCGAGTCGATGATCGAAAAACTCGCGGATTTGGATGACGAAATCGCGGCCTTGTTTTTAGAAGGCAAATCGATTGATGCGGATATTCTCATTGGAGCTCTTCGTCGAGTGACGCTCTCGCTCAAAGCGACGCCTGTACTTTGCGGAGCTTCCTTCCGAAATAAGGGAGTGCAACCCCTTCTGGATGCCGTCGTTCGATATCTCCCGTCTCCTTTGGAAGTGCGAGCAGTGACGGGTCAAGATCCAAAGCATCCTGAGAAGGAAATTCAGCGACGACCGACTGCGAAGGATCCTCTTTCAGCGTTAGTTTTTAAAATCATGACGAATCCGTTCGTCGGGCCGATGGCCTTCATTCGAATTTATTCAGGCGAAATTAACAAAGGGGATCAGGTTTATAATCCTTCCAAGGATCGCAAAGAGAAGATCATGCGCCTTTTGAAGGTCCACGCAAATCAAACGGAGGACATCGAGACCTTTGGCCCCGGAGAAATCGGCGCGGTCGTTGGATTAAAGTTTTCCGTTACGGGTGACACACTTTGCCCTACAGACGCCCCCATCGTTTTGGAGTCCATTCAGTTTCCTGATCCCGTAATCGCCGTGGCGATTGAGCCGAAGACTAAGGGCGATCAAGAAAAGCTTATCGACACGTTGAAAAAGCTGGGTCTGGAAGATCCAAGCTTCAAAGTCTCTATTAATGAGGAGACCGGTCAGACGCTCATCTCTGGAATGGGCGAGCTTCATTTAGACATCATCACTGATCGTTTGCTCCGCGAGTTTAAGGTGAATGCCAATGTTGGTAAGCCACAGGTATCTTACAAAGAGACGATTTCAAAGGCAGTAGATATAGAACACGGTTTGGATCGACAAGTTGGCGGCAAGAATCAATTTGCCCTCGTTCGATTGCGTATCGAGCCGCTTGAATCGGGCTCTGGTTTTATTTTTGAAAACAAATTGAGCGCCGCCCAGTTACCTAAAGAGTTTCAGAAGGGGATTGAAGAGGGGATACGCGAATCTCTCTACAATGGGGTCTTTTCTGGCTATGCCGTTACGGATTTGAAGGTGATTGTCACCGGTGCTGAGATGAAAGACGAGGATTCGTCTGAGCTGGCCTTTAAAGTGGCCGCCGCGTTGGCCTTTAAAGATGGAAGCAAGAAGGCCGCCCCCGTGCTCTTAGAACCTGTGATGTCGATTGAGATCGTAGTTCCCGAGAACTACATGAGCGCTGTTATCGGCGATTTGAATTCCCGCCGGGGACGAGTTTTATCCATGGATGAGCGCACCGGAAATCGGGTCGTACGAGGTGAAGTGCCGCTATCCCAGACATTTGGTTATTCAACAGATTTGCGCTCGGTATCACAAGGCCGGGCGACTTACTCGATGGAACCGTACAAGTA
>DDSI01000001.1 GCA_002343335.1 Bacteriovoracaceae bacterium UBA2394 | reverse complement strand
CTTGGCCTTCATGATGTTGAAGAAGAGAGCGTCGCCTCTCCTCGATACTCGATGGCATTTTCCCACGCGGAAAGATCTTACCGCTCGATTGGTGATAGGCTCTGCATTGTTTGGCCTAGGATGGGGCTTGGGAGGCTTTTGTCCGGGACCGTCATTGACCTCGCTGTCCTCGGGAAATTTTCTTTCAGTCGTATTTGTCGGGGCCATGATCCTCGGAATGCTTATCTTTAAAAAGACGGAATCGCTTTTAAAATTGCGGGACTGAAGCTGTGGCAAAAAAACGAAGCAAACTGGGGAGGTAAGATTCTTCGAATCCAGCGAACCCAGAGCGACTATTTTTCGTTTAGACGAGGAACAGGACTGAGCGACGAAGGAGTGTATCGAAAAATACATGACTGAGGAGCGAAGGAACTGTGACGAAGTATAAACGGAAAAGAGGAAGCGCTGGGGAGGTAGGATTCGAACCTACGAATGGCAGTGTCAAAGACTGCTGACTTACCACTTGTCGACTCCCCAATATTCGGAAGACGAATATCTTGGTAAGTTAAAAATCTTTTCCGGCTTTGTCCAATGTTCAAGTCGTTTAGAGCATGTAGCGGGTCACGTGGTTCGCGTTACAACCACATCCGCGGCACCCTTCCAGCGGGACTTTAAAATGCCTGCGGCCTTCTTTGCGGCCAGGGTATCGCGAAATACGCCGTAAAGCGTGGAACCTGAGCCACTCATTCCCGCCGCCCACGCTCCGGCCTCGGCGAGCGAATTTCGGAATTTCAAAAGGGCGGGTTTGCCCAAAAATAAGCTGGTCTCGAAATCATTTCGAAGGGGTGGAATGGAAAAATTCCCTTCGCGAATCCACGAGGGCATCTTCCCTTCCAAAAATCGAGTCTTCCGGTCCGACGCCCGGAATTTATCAAGTGTTCGATAAGCCCAAGGGGTGGGAACGGATAACCGCTTCGGCAAAATAAGAACGACGGAGAGTTTTGGGAAATTGAAAATCGGATCACAAATTTCCCCGCGGCCTTTGCACCATGCCGGCATCTTTTCTAAAAAGAATGCGACGTCCGATCCCAAACGAGACGCCCAGCCGATCAATTTTTTACGCGAAATTTTTCGTCGCTCCATTTTTGCGAATGCGTCAGCCAGTAGCATGAGCATCTGCGCAGCATCGCTACTCCCGCCTCCCAGGCCCGCGCCGGTGGGTACAATTTTTTGCAATTCAATATCCACCGCCCAAGCCACGCCCGTCTCCCGCAAAAACAATTCAGTGGCTTTCACCACAAGGTTGTCAGGAGTCTGCAAATCCCTTCGACCTGGACATGAAAGAAAGATTTCCGGGCAACAGCGACTGATTTCTACGGTCAGCCTATCTCCCCATGAAAGGGGCACCATAAGCGACTCAATGGGGTGAAACCCGTCCTTTCGAGGCCGATCAATGCGCAAGATGAGGTTCAGCTTTGCCGGGCAGAGGATTTTTCGATAGACCAAAGACGTTTTAGACATATGACAGCGCTCGCACTTCCAAATAGTTCTCCGATCACTACACGCTCCGGGCACGTCTTGCCCAGTCGCGTTTTTTCGGCACCAATGGCCGGATACACGGATCCGCCTTATCGAGAATTGATGAAGGAGTTTCGTATCCCCGTTCTTTTTACCGAGATGATCGACTCGCATGCACTGGTGCATCGAAATGACAAGACCTCCAAAATGTTGGGTCGTCGCGATCAGCAACTTTTTACGCAAATCGCTGCGGGCACGGCCGTTTTGGCGGACGGCGCGCTAAGCGTTCTCTTGGAAGAAGACATTCGCGGAATCAATTTGAACATGGGATGCCCCGCTAAGAAAGTCGTGAGCTGCGGCGGCGGAAGTAATTTGCTCCGCCACCCCACGATCATTCGGGACATCTGCCGAAATGTGCGTAAGCGCGCCTCTCACATTCCATTCTCTGTGAAGTTCCGCTCGGGCTGGGACATGACCTCGCTGAATTTTTTGGAAGTGGGAAAAATCTTTGAAGATGAAGGCGTGGATTTCGTGATCTTGCACGCGCGCACACGCACTCAGGCCTTCAGCGGCCGCGCGCATTGGAATCACATTCGAATGCTAAAGGATCATCTGCGTATTCCCGTCATTGGAAATGGAGACGTCGTCAGTTATGAGACCGCCAAAGCGATGGTGGATGCATCGGGTTGCGACGGTATTGCGATTGGTCGCGGTGTGATCGGAAATCCGTGGCTCTATCTGCAAGCGGCGGCCGCGCTGGAAGGAGATGCCCCTTTGAAAGAGCCCTCCATCGACGAACGCTTTCGAATCATCACGCGCCACTATGAACTCATTTTGGATTACTTCGGCTCTCGCCTTTCCACCCACATCTTTCGAAAGCACCTCGTCGGCTATCTGAAAGGACTTCCGGGCCAAAAATTGGTGAAAGAAGAGCTCTTTAAAGATGAAGCCCTCAGCCTGGAGAGATTAAAGGACGTGCTCGGCGAATATTTCCTGGCGCTCAAAACGGGACTCAGCCTCCCCAACGTCGCTCCCAAGGACCTCGCGCAAACCGCTTAAAATCAGGGTTTGCGCGATTTCTACATGGCATAGGATTTGCAACCCCTAACCCGACCGTAAGAGTTGGTTCGAAAAAGGGGTAACGAGTGCAAACTGCCGTTCGAAAACATTCTCCTCACATTTCGCAGACGAAGTTATTTCTGACGTTGATCGTCGTCTTCTTTGCTTGGTCCATTTGGCAGGGGCTTCACGCCGGATGCCTGGACATCGTTCCCTTTCTTAACAAGGCGGGGCTCGATACCCGGGCTCGCATCCAATATGAAGTAGCCGGCACTCGCATGGGACCTCATCAGTTGAATGAAGCCATGCTTCGCTTTTATGTTTTTGACCGAGCCTTTCGAGAAGGCTTTTCGAACGATCGTCGATTTGCAAAGGCCGTGAAATCGCATTTTGGAACGGAGAATCTCATTCGTATTCGAGAGCAATTAGTAAAATCCGTCGGCATCGATCCGAACGTTTATTTCGAAAGATTTGGTCTTGATTCTAGCCATCCCGGATCTTTGCAAAAGGAATTGGCGCAAGTCGTTCTTCAATTTGAATCTCAAGCCACTGACGGGGATCGCGATTTACTTGCTCAACTTCGCGTGCATGCGAAAAATAAAACTTTCGCTGATGCAACACCTGCCCAGCGAGAATTTGTAAAAATGATGATCACCCATTTAAAGAATCGAGCTCTAAATTCACTGCTTGGAAGAGAAACAGAGAGAGATTCTTACCGCGGATCTTACGCCGATGAAGAACTAGGTCATCTCGCCTCCATCTCGCTCCAGCAGGCCTTGCTTACACCTGCGAGTTCCGTCTTAGTGGCAGCGCAGCCGACGCCAAACCCTATAGTGCCCAAACCGGCACCCGTCGTATCGAGACCCGCGCCGAACACGACCCCGCCGCCACGAATTCGACCGGAACCCGCTGTTACTCCGGAAATCCCGCGGGTCGTCAAGACGCCCGCGGATTTAGACGCCGCGATCGCTCAAGTTTTCATCAGCGATGACTCCTCGCCACGACCGCAACCGCAACCCCGCACTCGCCCAAATGCTTCTCGCGAAGAGATCGAAGCGGATAACCGAGCCAATGGTTCGACGGGAAGCGCGATGGGATTGAGTGAATTATTCGCTCTCATGCGAAGTACCGTAAGTGATCGGCCTGCGGCTGCAACTGCTCAGCCTTTAGTTACCGCGAGCAGCGCCGACCCAGTTCAGTCGCCCGGGTGGTTTAAGAGACTCGCGATGGCAGGAATAATTTTAGTGACCCTTCAAATTCGACCGGTTTCAGAAAGTAGTGACA
>DDSI01000192.1 GCA_002343335.1 Bacteriovoracaceae bacterium UBA2394 | reverse complement strand
GTCCTTCATAACGATATTGGCGTTTTCGATTCGATTTCCATCGATGATGATGTTTGTGGTTCTCTCATTAAGGGGGGTCTTCAGCCATGATTTTGCGGCACAGTCAGCTTGAATGTCAAAATTCCCATGTTGAAGTCGATTGCCGATGACCGAGTACCCATTGCCATCGCGAATGGAGACGACGTTGTCTTTCTTCGGTACATCCGTGAAGAGGTCGTTGTTGAAAAGATTTACAAGTTCTGTGCCCATTCCGCAGATCCGAAAGAGCGGTTCGCCTTCGTTCACTCCTTCAGGAATTTTGGTTTTGATCACGTTGCCGGCAACAAATATTCCGCGACCGTGAACGTAGAAAAAGTTGTCTTTAATATTTCTGCTCAGATCCGCATTCAACTGGCTGACATTGTCCTGAACAAGCACGCCCGTCGGATAGGAATCTGACGTTGCAAATACGCCTACTCTGCCAATTTTAATATTCACGAGCGACACATCTTGAGCGGGAGTTCCTGGACCCTGAATAGTAATTCCGCGAGGTCGTACCGACGTGGAGGCTGAAGTGATTTCCAGATCCTTGATCACGATTGAGCGCGGACTCGTTCCTAGATTGAAAACATTCAAAAAGGAACCGGTCGCGGAATTGAAAATGAGTTTGGGTCTGCGCAGGCTCGTGCTGCCATAGGCGCCTAGAACGGAGTTGCTTCCCAATCTTACCCCAGCCCCAATTGAGTAATCTTCATCTCTCTTTAAATAGACGATCTTATTGGTGATCGACTGGGAAATATCGGAGAATTTGATCGGATTAGATTCGTTCGCACCGCTTTTGTTTCCTTCACCTTGCGAAGAAGCGTAGATCACGGGGCGAGTTCCATAGACGGAGTGACTTTGAGAATTCGATTTGATCGTCACGACCATCGTATCTTCGCCGCGTTTCCCTGCGGCATTTCGAACTTTAAGTCGAATGGTATAGGTGCCTGGATTTAGATAGAGATGACTCGCATTTAAGCCGCGGACCTTATTGTAACGACTAGAGGGATCTCCGAAGTCCCACTCGTAATCCGCATTTACCAAGCTGTCTTGGCCCAACATTTCATTGGCAATGCCTTTAAAGAATCGATCATCTCGCTCCCTGAAACAGGCGTAGAGTTTCGCTCTCTGATCGTCCGTCATACATTCGAATTCTTGTCGGGGAGCATTCGCGATGTGAGAGGCTTTTGTATAAGATTTGAAGCTACTCGTGAAACCGTCGGAGCAAGTTTGATCGGATTTTTTTGGAATCTGAATTGTCGCGGAGACTGAGTTTGATCCGCAGTCCATGTCACCCTTCGATAGAGAAGTGGGAGTGGCCGAAACATGCACGGCAGCCGGCGCTTGTTCGCCTCGAGCGAGCAAATAAATCGTCGGATTTAATTCTCCAGTTGGGCCCGGGGGATCGTCAGGCGGAGTCGCTCCATTGGTGATGCGCAACGTAGCTGTCAAAGTTGAACCCTGTCGGCCATCTCCATTGGGCGCTTCAAAAGCGGTTGCGGTAATGACGTAGGTATTGCCGGAGACTAATACTTCATTCCATTTGAGAGGCCGATTTCCGCTATCGCCGGCAATCGCATAGGGTGCGCCATTCTCAATTCTATAGGTGGAGTTGCTTTGATATCCAAATACGATGCTTCCGACCTCAGCAGTCGCTGAACTCGCTTCAACAACGATCGAATAATTGATCGGCAATTGGCTGATATCCAAAGAAAGTGTCTGAGTTTGCAAAAACTCTAAAATCGTTTGATTGGTGTCGACATTTACGAGTTTCAACTTTGTTATTTCACCATCGAAGTCGGTAGGTAGGGGGTTTCCACCGTTATCATTATCATCATCGTCGTCGTCATCACCTCCGCCGCCCTCATCGTCTCCCAGTTCGTTCGATTTAAAAGTCGCGCCATTTTCGTCCGTCTTAAGCGGCGAGCAGGCAGAAAATTGAAAGCCGAGAATTGCTATAAAAAGCAAAAATAAGGAGAGAGAGGACGAGCGGGGGTTGAGACGGTCAACGCACATACGCCCGTATTAAAGAGCAACAGCTATGCCAAGTGTACGACGCCGGAAATTGCCAATTAGAACGTGTTTACCGGGTTTTATCTGGCAAAAATGCCCGAGTGGCTGTGTCCCTTGCGTGTCCACATCCGTCCACCGTGTGAAACAAATTTGGACGAATTTGGGGACAGTATACTCTTTCACTNNAGTGAAAGAGTATACTGTCCCCAATTAAATTAGAGACCGGTATTGTCCACTTTGTGGAAGTCTTTAAGATCTCGGAACATGGAGGGGGATTTCTTTCGGAGCTTATAGCTAAATTCCGAGAATGACTTTGCGACGCCTTCGCCAATGCTGACGATTTCATCGGTCACCGTTTCAACATTTCGCTCGCCGACGAGAGCAGTAACATTGGGAAGAGCGACCTTCGCCATCTGGGCGGCTTTCTCTCGACGTTCAATTCGTCGCTCAGCAGCGGCAAAAATTTGGTCAAGGGCTCTTTCTTTTCGAAGCATAAGCTTCTTCTGTTTGGCAAACTTAAAGTATTCCTGATCGCGTAATTCAGCGTATTCGCTGATTAATTCCGATTTATACATCGGCGGAATTCGTTTGAACTCGGAGTAAGTGCCATTTTCAAGAAT
This sequence comes from Bacteriovoracaceae bacterium UBA2394, assembly GCA_002343335.1. Lineage (GTDB taxonomy): Bacteria > Bdellovibrionota > UBA2394 > UBA2394 > UBA2394 > UBA2394. Next base: position 6,077 of record DDSI01000192.1, on the reverse strand, counting down.
TCTGTTAAGACGTTCAAGGATTTCAGCCGTCATCTTCTTAATCATTACAGGTTGCGTTGATGATTGGGTGGATGGTTGGGTCGTCGATACCTCTTCTTCCGCCATCACGAAGGTTGGAACAATTGCCAATAAAAACACGATTTGAGCCACTAATTTCATAAGATCCTCACACGCTAGATTTTCTAAATAGAACCACACTGCTTGGGTTAAATTGCAATCCCGGTGCCAAAAATTTTTCTGCAAAACGAAGCTAAGTGCTTGAAAGCTTAGACTATGAAACCGCATTCAGAGCGACAGTGACTCCTCACTATGCGACTTTTCGTAGCATCCGCTTTAAGAATTCCGCAGTGGCTGTTTTGGCTTTCGCGACATCCTCGGGAACGCCCTCAGCCACGATTTCTCCGCCACGCTCGCCGGGGCCGGGGCCCATCTCGATGAGCCAATCCGCGGATTTTAGAACATCGAGCTGATGCTCAATCACAATGACGGTGTTGCCGGCATCGACCAAACTTTGAAGCAGGCGAATGAGAAGCTCAATCTCAGATACGTGAAGGCCCGTCGTCGGTTCATCTAATATATAGAGCAAATTCTTTTTCTTCCGATCCATGAGCTCCGAGGCAATCTTAAGTCTCTGCGACTCTCCCCCTGAGAGTGTGTGAGAGCTCTGACCGAGCTGAAGATACCCAAGACCCACCTTTTCAAGCATTTCCATTCGATGCGCCAGCGAATCAGACTCCTGTTTGAAGAAAGCGCGCCCCTCAGACACCGTCATTTGAAACACGTCGTGAATATTTTTGCCGCGAATCTTGATGCCCAAAATTTCCTTCTTAAATCTTTTCCCGTCGCAAATTTCGCAGGGCAAATAGAGATCATCTAAGAAATACATTTCGGTTTTGACGACTCCCTCGCCCTGGCAGGTCTCACAACGCCCGCCATTTAAGTTAAAGGAAAAATCTTTTGCCATAAGGCCCATCGTTTTTGATTTCTGTGTGCGAGCATACATAGCGCGCACTTCATCGTAAGCGCCGATGATGGTGAGTGGAATACTTCGCGCTGATCTTCCAATAGGAGATTGATCGAGTAGAACGACGCCGCGAATGCGATCGGTCCCAAAAATCTTCTTAAATCGTCCAATGGGCTCGGTGGATTGATTGAATAATCTCGCAAGTGCATTGTAGAGCGTCTGATGAATAAGCGTGGACTTTCCGCTACCCGAAACCCCCGCAATACCCACGAATCGATTGAGTGGCACGCGCAGCGAAACATTTTTTAAATTATTTTCTGTGGCGCCTTGCACAGACAACCAATGCGCCGTCCCCGTTCGCCTCGTCGCGGGAAGAGGGACTTCAATTTCGCCCCGCATGTATTTTGCGGTGAGCGTTCCCGATTTTGAAAATTCCTTCTGGGTCCCTTGAAAGACAACCTCCCCGCCTTCTTTGCCGCTCTTTGGTCCCAATTCTAAAATTGTGTCAGCGGCCTGGATGGTATCTAAGTCGTGCTCCACCACGACGATGGAATTTTGCAAACCGATCAGCTCCTTTAGCGATTGAAGCAGTCGATCCCGATCGATCGGATGTAATCCCACGCTCGGCTCATCGAGCACATACAAAGTGCCAGAGAGTTCCGCGCCCAATTGATTGGCGAGATTGATGCGCTGAGTTTCACCACCCGATAGTGTTTTCGATAGGCGCGCAAGAGTGAGATAACCGAGGCCCATCCGATTCAAAAAATGCAATCGACTCTCTATCTGTCTCAAGATTTCTTTGCTGATAATTTTCTCGAGCTCGCTCCAAGACGTGTTTTTAAACCAAGCTTCCAATTTATCGAGAGGCGTCTCTGCCAAATCAAAAATGGTTTTGTTTTTCACTTTTACGGCGACGCCCTCGGGGCGCAGACGCGCTCCCTTGCAATCATCGCAAAGAAACGCACTTTGATAGCGCCTCAAAAACACCCGAACATGAAGTTTGTATTTTTTCTCTTCCTTCTTTACGAAAGATCCAACGATTCCCTTGTAGGAACCCTTGCCGCGGAAGAGCAGAAGTTTTTCTTTCTCCGAAAGGTCGCCGTAAGGCTCGTCCGTGGGAATGTCTTCCTTCTTCGCAAACTCCATCATCTTCTTTTGAGCATTTTTCATGATGGGTTTGGTGAAGGGCTCCACGGCGCCGCGATTTAAGCTCAGCCTCGGATTCGGAATGAGAAGCTTCTCATCATACTCCAGCGTATTTCCAAATCCTTTGCAGTTGGGGCATGCGCCGAGCGGAGAATTAAATGAAAATAAAAGCGGAGAGGGCTTAGAGGCCTGGGTCTCGCACTTTGGACATCGAAAGTCTGAGGAGAATTTTTTAATCACCGCGCTTCCGACAACGGCAATGAAAGCTTCGCCAAACCCCTCTCTAAAACTTCCTTCAAGCGCTTCGATCAATCGATGGCGATCTTTCAAAGAGATGACGAGCCGATCGAGCACGATGAGAGACTTTGCTTTGAGCGTTTTGCCTCGCTCAGACTCCAATTCAATGACTTCAAAATCGGAGTTACTTTTCAGGCGCCTTAAAAATCCTCGCTCGATCAATTGATCGGCGGCCAAAGGCTCTTTCAGTAAAAATCCTACGTAGGCGCGCTCGGTGTGTTCAGGATTTTCTCCCATCGCTCCGAAAATCGCATCTGCTGCAGACTGAGGCGTATCCGCGCGAATGGCCGTGCCACATTTCGCACAGTGAACGACGCCTAATTTTGAGTAGAGCAATCGAAGATAATCATAAACTTCTGTCGTCGTTCCGACGGTCGACCGAGAATTGCGAACCGGATTTTTTTGCTGAAGTGCGATCGCGGGACAAATATTTTCCACAGATTCAACGTCGGGCTTTGGAACCTTTTCAAAAAACTGCCGAGCGTACGTGCTGAGCGATTCCACGTAGCGCCGATATCCTTCCGCATAGAGTGTGTCGAATGCGAGTGAAGACTTTCCCGAGCCGCTCGGTCCGGTGATGCAGACGAATTTCTCGAGCGGCACATCCAGATCGAGATTCTTCAGATTGTTCTGCTTCACCCCGCGGAGGCGAATGAATTTCGGGCTCGTCATAAGCGAGTCAAAGTAGCTGATGATTGACGCGTATTCAAGATCGGGTCTCAGGTCATTGATTTGGTTTGTTTGCTGCCCCGCAAAGAAGCGGCGCCCCATGGAATTGGATCGCAGGCCGTCGAGAGATTTTCGAATGTGTTGTATTCGACAACAATTTGACGCCCCACGGCGGGAAAGACTTACAGGGTGAGAATTAATTCCACCATAGGTCTTGGCGTTGCCGGACAACTTGCGAGAACTTCGCAGGCGATCTCACGCTCGCTTGCTCGCCTAAGTTCAGGCAAGCGCATTGGATCATCTCGGGATGATCCCGCCGGCTCTGCGCAGTTGGTGCGTCTCGATTCGCAATTGCGAGGAAACGTGCAAGCGATTCGAAATCTCAACGATACAAAAGGCCTACTGAGTGTTGCGGATTCAGCGATCTCCACTCAGCTCGATATCGTACAGCGCATGAGAGAGATCGCCGTGCAAGGATCCAGTTCGACCATCACGGCTGAGCAAAGAAGCTCGATGAATGCCGAGCTTCGACAATTGTACGAAGAGTTCGATCGAATTGCTCGTTCAACTGAGTTCAATGGGCAATACGTACTAGCGGATGGTTTGAGTGGCTTCGAGGTGCAGGTGGGAGCGTCGTCGAGCTCGCAACTTCAATTTGATCTTCAGGGAACGACAGCAAATCAGGCGATTCAAAAACAAGCATGGACGGAAACCTACAAGAGGACCGCTTCTTCGCTTGGAGTTGCCGCGGGCGACGTCTTGGTTGCAGACTTTAACGAGGATGGTCATATGGATTACATCCTCAACATTCCAAATCAGAACGCCGTTCGATTGGGTCGAGGGGATGGAACGTTCTTCACCGCTACCACGATATCTGGCATTGGAGATGCTCAGGAATTTGCAGACATGGATGGCGACGGACACCTCGATGTGATCTTAAGAAATTATCCAGGCGGTATAACGAACATCGCGCGGGGTGACGGGCGTGGTAATTTCTCGCTATGGAGAAGCGTAGCAAGCGGAGCCGGGGTGGATCCTAAGGTCGCCGATCTCAACAACGATGGTAAGAAGGACTTGGTCGCATGGAACTCGACGGGCAGCACTGTTTCGATTCACCTCGCGAGTGGAGAGGGAACTTTCACATCAGTTCAAACTCTAACACTAGGAGGCAATCCATTTGGGGATCTGGCGGACTTTGACAATGACGGCGACATCGACATTCTTTCAGCCGAAACTAACGGATCCACCTATCATGTTCATCTCAATGATGGATCTGGAAGGTTCACTTTAAAAGAATCCGGGGCGATCACAGCCCCCGGTGTGCTGTTTGCGGAATTGGGAGATTTGAATGGAGATGGAATAATGGACTTCATTGTTTCCGCATTTACCGCCAATCAAGTGTCAGTACGACTCGGTCGAGGGGATGGGACCTTTAGTACCGGAACTACGGTGTCAATCACGGGTAGCTATCCCTCTACCGCAAAATTGTATGATCTCGATAACGACGACGACTTAGACTTGGTGGCCGCTGCGCCAAGCGCTGACCGACTTGAGGTCTTCTTGTCTCGAGGGGATGGAACGTTCGATACTATGAAAACATTTACGACGGGGGATGCGCCCGGATTTATGGGCTTCGGCGATTTCAACGAAGATGGATTTGCGGACATTATCGCTCCAACCTCGGGCGACACATCGGTCACTTATTTAGAATCAATTGTCACGAATCGTGCCGCGGGAGCCGACGTGAATGTAACGACCTACAAACGCGCCCAGCGTCTCATTGCCATTCTCGACACTGCGACAGAAAATTTGATCTCGCGCCGAGCGCAGGTGGGGAGCCTCCTTAGTCGTTTGGACTATTCGAGCTCATACCTTTCCAGTTTAAACACCTCGCTCGAAGAAGCTCGGGATAGAGCTGGAGATCTCGATATCGCAAATGAGGTGTCGGAACTCACGCGTCTGCAGATTCTTCAGCAGATGCAAGTGGCCTCTATTGGCCAAGCCAACTTGAATCTCCAGGTGGTACTGCAACTTCTGCGAAGCAATTAGATGCGGCTGGCTGGCCCAATGAGTTGAACGCCCCGCAGAGGGCCTCTCAAAAGAATCATCTCGCTTTATAATGACTTCAGCGGGATCCATGAATTTAGACGTCTACCTACTGATTTTTTACGGATTGGCCGGAACCTTTTGTGTTGGGTTCTGCGCGTATCGCATTGCCTTTTTTGCATTTCCGGATCCCGAGCTCTTGGCGGCTCAGCAACGCCTCGGTGTGGAAAGTGCAACCAGACAATATCGCTCCGCTATTCTGAAATGGCTCGCCCCATTTTTTCTGGCGATTGTGCCGCGCATTCAGCAGTTCAAAATTCCTAATTATCGCAAACGCTCCCGAGAACTTTTCGTGGCAGCGGGTGTGGACGATCAATTCGATCCCGATGAATTTCTTGCGCTTAAGATTATTGCTGGAATTTTATTTCCCGCCTTTATCACGGTATTTCTGGTGCTCTCGGACTTCTCGCCCTCACTTTGGATGATCTTGGCTTCGGCCGGATTTGGCTTTTTCTATCCCGACATTCGCGTGCGAAGCCTGCGTTCGCAAAGACAGCGCACCATTTTAAGACAACTCCCATCCTTCATGGATTTGCTTACGCTTTCCGTCGAAGCGGGCTTGGACTTCATGGCGGCGATCACGCGCGTGGTGAGCTTTGCAAAAGACGGTCCACTTCGAGAAGAATTTTCTAGAATGCTAAAAGAGTTGCAGGTCGGAACCGTGCGCGCCGATGCCCTTCGAAACATGGCGGATCGGGTGCAGCTCACCGAACTCTCATCTTTTGCCACCATCCTCATCCAAGCCGATCAAATGGGCTCCAGCATTGGTCCGGTCCTTCGCGCGCAATCAGACTTGTTGCGCTCCGCCCGATTTCAGCGAGCTGAGCGAGAAGGCGCAAAGGCAGCTCAAAAAATTCTTATCCCGCTCGTGCTTTTTATCTTGCCCGCCGTCTTC
>DDSI01000145.1 GCA_002343335.1 Bacteriovoracaceae bacterium UBA2394 | reverse complement strand
GCCTGGAGAAGTTCAGCGCTCATGCTTTTTGCCCCTGAGTTCCATGACCGCGTTCCTTCATTTCCCGCACGGGAAAGTAACATTCAAACCCATGAATGCCTTCCACTTGAGTTTGCAAAGGTCGCTTTTGTCGACAAATATCCTGCGCGCGTGGACACCTTGGAGCGAAAGCGCAAAAATCACCCAACGCGGAAAGATCAGGAGGCGATCCTGGAATGGGACGCAGCCTTGCACCCGGCTCTATTTCCAAACTTGGAATCGAATCGAGGAGACCTTGAGTATAGGGATGATGAGGTCGATAGAAGATGTCTTCGTAAGTGCCTTTTTCCGCCAGACGTCCGCCGTACATCACCTGCACACGATCACAGAGCCCCGCCACCACTCCTAAGTCATGCGTGATCATAATGATCGCAGTGCCGCATCGCTTATTAATATCTTTCAGAAGCTCCAGAATTTGAGCCTGAATCGTGACGTCCAACGCAGTCGTAGGTTCATCGGCGATCAGAATCTTTGGCTGAAGGAGGAGACTCATTGCAATCATGATCCGCTGTTTAAGTCCGCCGGATAGCTGGTGCGGAAAAGAATTGAATCGAATTTCTGGCTCCGGCACTCCCAATTGAGTCAACACCTCGATACAGCGACGTCGTGCTTCCGCCTTCGACATCTGAGAATGAACCTCGAGCACTTCCATCATCTGCGTAGAAATTCTCAAATAGGGATTTAAAGAGGTAAAGGGATCCTGAAAAATCATGCTGATCTCTTTGCCACGAATTGCTCGAATTTCTCTTCCCGACACTTCCAACAGGTTCTTGCCTTGGAAATTAATTTGGCCACTTACTTTTGCGGGAGGCCTGGGTAAGAGCCCCATCACTGCCAATGACGAGACCGACTTTCCGCTTCCGCTTTCTCCCACCACTCCAAGGATTTCTCCTTCTTCGAGCGAAAAGGAAATTTTATCCACGGCGCGCACGATACCCTCATCGGTATGAAACTCGACCGTAAGATCTTTCACTTCCAATAAGCTCATGTCCCTACTGCTTTCCTTTCAATTTAGGATCGAGTGCATCGCGAAGGCCGTCCCCAATAAAATTCAAACTGAAAAGTGTGAGCGTCAAAGCCATCCCCGGAAAAATAACCATCCAAGGATAAAGCGTGATCGTGCTTTGAGCGTCGGCGACAAGAGAACCCCAACTCGCCATCGGAGCTTGAACTCCCAAGCCAAGGTAACTCAAAAACGATTCTTCAAGCATGACTCGCGGAACCAGAAGCGAAAAATACACGATGATAGGTCCAAGCGTGTTGGGAATCAGGTGATAACAAATAATTCCGAAAGTAGAAGTTCCGCTCGCTCGGGCCGCTTCGACGAATTCGGAGTTTTTAAGAGAAATCACCTGACCGCGAACAATCCGCGCCGTCGTAAGCCATGAAACCGCTCCAATCGCGATAAACAGCAAATAAAAATTCCGCCCCGCCATGGCCATCAATAAAATCACAAAGAACATATAGGGAATCGAGTAGAGAATATCGATGAGCCGAGTAATCTGGGCGTCCACAAAGCCTCCCAGGTAACCGGCAAGAGAACCTAAAAATATCCCCACAAACAAGCTCACAAGTGCGGCCAGAAATCCGACAGCCAAAGAAATTCGAGCGCCATAGAGAATTCGAACGAGCAAATCTCTCCCGAGTTCGTCGGTGCCTAAGAAGTGTTTTGTATTCCAATAGACGCCAAGAAATTGAACAAAATCCTCTCGGTATTGAATGGTGGCCATCTTTTCAGACTCAAATTTTTCAAAGCTAGTCACAAATGGAGGATTGCTCACACGATCATAATCCGTATCTTCAAAACTATAGGGCAGCATCATCGGGCCGAAAACGGCGCTAAAAGTCATTAAGATGAAAAAAATCATGCCTCCCACCGCGGCCTTATTCTTCAAGAGACGCTTCATCGCATCTCGCCAAAGCGAATGGGGCTTCTCCGACTTCAAAACCACCGAAATCTCCGGGGGATTATTTTCATTGGGTTTTAAAGCTAAAACATTCATCTCACTTCTTCTCTTCTCAATCGTAAGAAACTCGCGGATCTAAAAATGCGTAGAGCACATCCACTAAAATATTGAGGGGGATCAGAATCACAACAAATACAATCACGCACCCCATCGCCATCGTGTAATCGCGATTCACTGCGGAATCGATCAGGAAGCGACCCAAGCCCGGAATGTTGAAAAACTTCTCTACAACTAAACTTCCCGTCAGCATCCCTGCCGTTGCCGGTCCGAGGTACGTCACCGTCGGCAGCAATCCACCCTTCAATGTGTGCCGCCAAAGAATAGTTCCTTTGCTAAGCCCTTTTGCTTTGGCCGTTCGAATAAAATCCTGTCCCAAAATTTCTAACATCCCTCCGCGCGTAAGCCGCGCAATTGAAGACGCAAAAATTAATCCCAGCGTGATACTCGGCAAAACATAACCCGACCAAGAATCGACCCCCGCGACAGGAAACAGATTCCATCCGAGCGCAAAGGTGAGAATGAGAAGATTGGCGAGCACGAAATCAGGTATGGACACGCCCACCATAGCAAAAGTCATAACNNGTAAAGAGAGCTCCAATTCCAACTTTAGCACTGTAGACAAAACCCGAGGCGACGAGTTCGTTCACCGAGCGATCTGCATAACGCGTAGAAGGTCCCAAATCGAATTCAAAAACGATTCGCTTTAGATAGATTCCATATTGAACCAGGAGAGGCTTATCCAAATTATATTTTGCTTCGATATTCTTTAGCACTTCCGGTGGATAAGCACGGTCCTTCGAGAAGGGTCCGCCCGGCGCAAGGCGCATCATGAAAAAGGAAATCGTGATGACAATGAATAAAGTGACGATGGCCCCGCCGAGCCTACGAAGAATATATTTTCTCAATTAACCCTCTAAAAAATAAGTCGGGGATCATCGCCCCCGACTTAAACCCGAAACAATTATTTCTTACTCATGTACTTAATGTACGGACGATCGATCAGATTTCCGGTGTAACCGGCAATCTCCGGACGCATGAAACCGAAATTCGTATAAGTGAAAATCGGTGCCATGGGGACTTCATTCAAAATCATCGACTCCGCCTGAGATAAAAGTTCATTGCGCTTCGCACCTGCCGGCATCGAATTCGCCGTCTTTAACAATTCATCGTACTTCGCATTTTTCCATCCGGAGTGATTGTTCTCCGATGTCGAAAGCAAAAGTTCCAAGAATGTATTGGGATCCGCATAGTCAGCAGCCCAACCGGCTCGAGAGATATCAAATGCCATATCACGCTGTGTCGCCAAATATACCTTCCACTCTTGATTGAAAGGCTTCACTTCGATGCCCAATTCCTTCTTCCACATCTGGCTAATCGCTTGAGCGAGCTTCTTGTGATTCTCATCGGAATTGTACAAGAGATTCAATTCAGGGAATCCCTTTCCATTTGCGAACCCCGCTTGAGCTAAGAGATCCTTCGCCTTCTTAACATCGGCTGCATAATCACCGCTGGTCACGCCTTTAGGAGATTTGTAATCCCCCATATTTTGCGACACCAAATGATCCGCTGCCATTTCGCCACCTCGAGTGACCTTTTCTACAATCGACTTCCGATCAATGGCCAACGTAAGAGCTTGTCGAACGCGAATGTCGTTCAGAGGTTTCTTTGTGGTGTTAAACCAGTAGTAATAAGTGATCGTTCCCGGGAACAACCTGAAATTGGGATCCTTTTTCAAAGATGGGACGAGCGAATTTGGAGCTCCATTTTGTCCGCTCCAATCCAATTTTCCCTGTTGAAATAAATTCACTCCCGTTTGACGATCTTCAATGGGAAGCGCCACAACTTTTTTGATCTGAACCGTGTCCGCGGCATAGTAGTTGGGATTCTTCTCCATCACGATACGATCCTGAACTTTCCAGTAGGTCATTTTGTAAGCACCGTTAGAAACAATGTTCTCAGGTCGCGTCCACTGGTCTTTGAATTTCTCAACGGTTTCCTTTTTGACCGGATAAAGAAGACTCTCTGCGGTTAGGGAAAGGAAGTAGGTGACCGGTTGCTTCAATGTAACGACGAAGGTGTAATCGTCTGTGGCTTTGATTCCCACTTTCTTTGCCACTTCTGCGGTCGGTGTTTTGTTGTATTCGGCCGCACCCACTACATTATCCGTTAACCAGTAAGCGTAAGTCGCGTTGGTTTTGGGATCGATTGCTCGCAGCCAAGAATATTCAAAATCCTTCGCGTTTAAAGGCGATCCATCCGACCATTTCAAACCCTTTCTCACTTTGAAGGTGTAAATTTTTTGATCTTTGCTGATCGTGTACGATTCCGCCATTCCTGGAGCAAGCGTCACCCAATCATTCTTTCGTGTGAGCAATCCTTCGAACATTTGCACGATGATGGTGNNTGTCCGGTACACCCGTCGCAAATGCGGGATCCAATGACTCGGGTTCTGCCCGGTTGTTAAATACAAATTCATCTTTCTTCGTCTCCGGCGGAGGAAGTGCCGATAACAGAGCTGCAAGAACAAGATTTAGAATCATAGGTTTTACTCCTTCATTAATTTCGAAACCCGAATCGGTCTAAGTCAGCGAAAATAGGGGGTTTGGTCAAGTCTTTGACCCTCCGAAACAGTGGGTTTTCTGAACGATTTACCCAGCCAATCGTGGATTTTGACAACATGCCTTGTTAGCGTTCGTTTTCTATGAACACACACCGCCCTTTGGCCGAGATATGGGGCATTGAAGACTATTTCCCTGCCGAGGTCCTTTCCAACACCTACTTTGAAAAAACCCTGGAAACGAACGATCAGTGGATCCAAGAACGGACCGGCATCAGAGAACGAAGACGTAGCCAAGCTCACGAAACGCCTGGTTTTATGGGAACGGAAGCTTCCAAAAAGCTCCTAGCGAAAACGGGCGTGAAGGCTGAAGAAATCGACCTCATCTTAGTGGCCACCATTACCGGCGACTATATTTTTCCCGCCTGCACTTCCGTCATTCAGCGCGATTTGGGTGCAGTCAATGCCTTTGGATTTGATCTATCGGCGGCATGCAGCGGCTATCTCTACGCTCTTGAGACAGCACGAGCCTATGTGGAATCAGGTCTAAAAAAACGAGTTCTCGTCATCGCCGCAGAAAAAATGAGCTCCATTTTAGACTATCAAGATCGACAGACCTGCATTCTCTTTGGCGATGCAGGGAGTGCCACCCTGGTCGCTCCAGCAAGAAGTTCCGAATCCAGAATCATCGACAGCATTTTACGAATGGATGGCACGGGGATTCCCTGCCTATTTATGCCGGCCGGTGGCTCGGTAAAACCGCCTTCTGTGGAAACCGTTCAGAATCGGGAACATTTTGTGAAGCAAGAAGGTCGAAGCGTGTTCAAACGAGCCGTTCAGGATATGGCGAATGTCTCCGTAGAGATTTTGGAAAGAAATAAAATCAGTCCTTCAGACGTGAAATGCTTTGTGCCCCATCAAGCCAATATTCGCATCATCGAAGCAGCGAGAGAACGACTGGGAATGCCCATCGAGAAAGTGGCCCTCAATATTGATCGCTATGGCAATACGACCGCAGCCACCATACCGACGGCGCTTTTGGACGCAGAAAGAAAAGGCCAAGTGAAAAAAGGGGATCTCGTCTTGCTAGCGTCTTTCGGGGCAGGATTCACATGGGGCTCCATCCTGCTTCGCTATTGAGGAAGTCAGCCGAACAACGTCATCGCGTCGTCCCAAACTCACCCGTTAGATGATTTTTTGACCGGCAGTGTCTTCGAAGTTTGCGCCCGCGAGGTTGGCACCGCGAAAATCGGTGTATTCAAAATACGCGTTCTTTAAATTCGCATTCTTCATATTGGCTCCTCGAAACGAGGTGTAGCTC
>DDSI01000270.1 GCA_002343335.1 Bacteriovoracaceae bacterium UBA2394 | reverse complement strand
TGTGAAGAGAGATCCAAATGATCCCCACGTCTTTCTCTTTCCGATCAGCCGCTATCCAGATCCGGAAATGAATGACCTCTTAAAAAAAATTATCGAAGACGCGTGGCGAGTAGGGCCATGGCAGATCAAAATCATCAATGACTATGAAGATCCTCAGCTTCCGCATATTATTTTTCAAGACTTGTCCAACTCCAATCCCCGCGTGAAAGATCACACGATGTTTCTGGACATTAACACGCCTCGACATGAGTGGTTATTCAGTTACACGATCGCGCATGAGTTCGGGCACTTTTTGGGTTTCTTAGATTCCTATATTGAGCTCGTAGGAAAAGAGGATCGCTCGTTGCTCTATTACAATTTGGATCAAGACAACATCATGAGCGCCCGGACGGGTCGGGTGCTCGAAGAGCATTTCCTCGAACTCGACCGAGCCTATCGGCGATCTCCCAATTAAGGATTCAAATCATTCAAGAAGCTTTGAACTTCAGCTTGGTCTCCGACGAGCCGGCGCAATTTAAAGTGATTCATCGCGACTCCCATCGTGTCTTCAAACGTCTGCTCGCGCACGTTCGGGGAGGGGAAAGGTTTCAAAGAGATATCTTTTTCAATCGCAAGGATCATTTCCTTTGCTGCTCTCACAGGATAGGCCTGCGTTTTTTCAATTGCTTTCGCTCGAAGTGCATTTCGTACACCCGCCGATGAGCCCAGCTCTGCTAATTTCATTTTTCGGTCGAATGCTTCTGAAGGAGTTTCATTCTCCACCTGAGACATAAGGTAAGAGTCAAAGCTGGCTATCAAAGTTGCTTCGGCACTTTCCCATTCTTTAAGAACATCCGTTTTAAATTTGCTGCGGTTACCATCGAGTGACAGGGCTTTTCTCTTAAGCCGAGAGTTTTGGACTGATTTTAATAGGGCATGCTTCATGGCTTCTGCCTGTGCGGCATCTAAGTTGATGCTAGGGTACCGATAAATTTGAAAAAACAATCGACGAGCGGTCTCCGGATTTACTCTGGCAATAATTTCCATTATCCATTTCTGATATTCCGCTTCCTCCATCGATCCATCTTTGGATAGCTGTTGCAGGGCATTTTCTAAATCGGCAGCGATTGTTCTCGTCGTTTCTCCGAATAGATATGCAGCTTCATTTTTTTTTGAATCAGACCCGAACATTTCATCGCCCTTCGTGTTTATTTCCTCAAAAAGCTTATCGGATTTCTGCAAAGCACTTTTAAATCTCTCTTTAATTGCCGCTTCCTTGAGTTGTCTCGCTTCACGAGCACGATCCGCGATCGGACTATTCTCGACATTTTCTTGAGCGGAAAGGGTGAGTGAAATGACAGAAATAAAAAAAGATGAAGTAATACAGGTGGTATAAAAACGCATAAACCAAGGCCCTCCGCAGTTTTTTTAAAGCAAGACGTGTGCCACAAGAAAATGGGCGAGAAAGCCTCTTTTAGTGAGTCTTTCGCAATCGGAAGGTAGTCCTTGCCCCATTTGTTGGGGCAGCGAGGGCACAGATATTGCTTTGTTTAGATTGTCGTGAGGCGTTTGATTTCATCGTTAGCGCTCGCTCTGCTTTTGGCTCCCGAAGCCCATTCTTCGATTGCAGATTGCCATGCAAGGATTCGAGTCTTGCTAGGGGTAGCGGAGATGCTTAATCCGGAGCAAAATCTCCATTTTGCAAATCAAAAAAAGGTTCCTGTGGCGGCACCGGAAGGGATCGACCTTTCTAAGGGCAGCAAGTTCTATCGTTTAGGAGGGCGATGGAATGCAAACCGTATTTACGCCGTCGTGCCTGAGAGCAAAGACGAATCGCCCTATGTATTGAAGGAGTTCTCGAGCGATCGAGTGCGAGAAACGGAAATGGGAGGCTATGCGTTTTTGCAAATGGTGCTTCTGAACAATAATGACAAAGCGTTCAAAGTGCCTTTCGTTCTGAGGACGGAAAATCCGAACGTGGTTCGGATGGCGCTTGTGCAAGGACAAAACCTCTATAAGATCCTTGAGTCGAAAATCGTTGATCCTAAAAGAAAGCTCATCCTAAAAGAGCTCTATCTCGAGCGTATGCGCGAGTTTCATCTTCGACTTCAGGCGTTACCTGGGGCCGTTCAACTTTTAGAGGAAGCGTTCGACGAATTTGGTTTGCCGATTTTTGAATTCATCTATACCGATGAGCGCGGCCGGGCTGTAGAAATTGGGTTGCACTCCGCCCAGATCGTGGTCGACTCTCAAACTTTGGGTATGACAATTGTGGACCCCTGGTGAGTTGTTAATTCCGTGCCGCAAATTTTCCCACACGGGAGTTGAAGTGTATTCGCGGTAGAATTTGATTTCTAAAAGGGTAACATTGCTCCATGAAAATCCATTTCGGAATGACAATCTTATTTTGTATCTTTGGAAGTGCTGTTCAAGGCTCCGACTTAAAGAGGGACGATATTCTGAGTTGGCCTCGGGCGGGATTACAAGAGTTTGGATGTTTTTTAGAAAGGGAATTTAAGCACAAGCATCCGCGATTTAATTGCAGTTTGAAAAATTATCAGAATGAAGGGGACCCTTGCAAAAATACCGAGGCCTATTATGAAGGGGTTGAATTTCCGGCAAGCAAGGTAAATGAAGTCGATCCTTCTATTTCAACTATTTCACTTTCTTGGGAACATGGAGATCTTCAGAGCGTTTCTATTGCATTTAAAGCAAAAGCGAATGAATCGCAGATTCGCACCAAATTCCATTTACCGGTGAAGGAACAAAATCCAAGACAAAACGTAATGAGTTACTCCATTCAGGATTGTAGTCTCAAATCCAATTGTCTCTTTCTCCAAGGCTTCGATCACCTGGGTGAGGCCGACGTTGAATGCCCGCCAAAATAGTTCCAGCTTGCAAAATCTTACTGATCGACTTGGCCCTGATTTAATCAAGCCCGTAGTAAGCAATCTGATTTCTTCCAAGTCTCTTGGCTTTTTGCATCGCGTAGGCGGCGTATCGAATGAGTTGCTTTGGTCGGGCGTCGTCAGTAGGTGCGAGGCTTAGGCCGACGCTTGCTGAAAGTGAAACGGCTCCCTGAGTCGTGAGCCCTGGCAGGTTTCGAAAAAGAATGAGGAAGATCGCTTCGATAACATACTTCGCAAATCCAATGTGGGCGAATATGTCACCTTGTCGATTTATGGCTGGAAGCATCTCACCAAAAGAGGAAAGTATTGGTACGCAAGCATTCATGATCTACAAGCCCGTAATATCATCGTGCGATTTTCAAGTTTAAAAGCGAAACAGAAGTTTGAGTCTCTTGTTCCCACCGCGAGTCACATGGATCCGACTCGTCTCAAATTTAAAGTGACATCGGTGCGCGGCGACTACGGCTACTTACTTGATTTTTAGAATTCGAAACCGTCGGAAGTGCGAGAACGTCTCGCGAATGCTTTTTGATGTCACACATGCCAGGGCGATAAAAGTGACGCCAAAGGCAAATGCGAGGTGAGAGTAGCTCTTTATATGCTGCAATCCCTCAATTTCCGACACAATCCACATCGTATTCATCATGATCCACGCATTGATGGCGAGATTGATGAAAATCACAGGCAATCGTTTCTCGACATACAGTAAACAGAGTCCGGAAAAAATCGTGAGACCCATGAGCGGAATTGCGAAATTGTGAAGTTCGATCATCCACAGCGCGTCGGCGAAAAACCAAGTGACCGAGTTCATCGTGTCGAGAA
The DNA here is from genome assembly GCA_002343335.1 of Bacteriovoracaceae bacterium UBA2394. GTDB lineage: Bacteria > Bdellovibrionota > UBA2394 > UBA2394 > UBA2394 > UBA2394. The sequence continues at coordinate 3,168 of DDSI01000270.1, read as the reverse complement.
CGTCTTTCGAAATGAAAAATGGGCGTTCGAATTCAGATGGCACTTGATCTTTGTGTGACATGAATTCGAGATCTAAGCCGATCGAACTCGCGCGTTTAATCAAATATTAAAGGAGTCGCCAGAGCGCGGAGGAGCAGACGGTGTCGAAGACAAACCGCCACGCATCTTTGCCTTTGGCATTCGGTAGGGCTTGGGCGGCCGTCGAAACGGCGCGCAAAGATTCAATCAACTCGCCGTCGGTCTCTGAATAAATTCTAAAGAATCGCTGATAGATGGCTTCAATCTGCGCATCGGTGGGGGGAGATACATCGTTGGTTGCCTTCGTTGTAATATCCACTGCGCTTCCTAAAACTTTTCCTATGGCGACCTGAAGTATGGCATCGTCGGCTACTAATTCTTGGCACACCCTAGCCACTAAGGCGGTGTTCACGGTGGTAGAAAATCCGAAAGGATCGGCGGATACAAAGTTTTCCGTTCCTCGGCATCCTCCGACATAGGAAGTAGGTTGCATGTCGACGACGTTAGGGTCGCCATTCACGTCTGAAAGCGTATGTCGAAATGCATAAATGTCACATGCGCCCATATGTTGATCCACGCGACTTGTGATGTGAGTATCGATGATGGACTGATTTCCAAAATTATCTTTTAAAAGGTTTGCAATGTAAATGCGGTCGCCCAACCGAGGTCGCGAGGAGGCAAGACTCAAGGAAAGTGTGCTACCGTCATGATCATTTTGTCCCTCATGCAAGATGCTCGTGAGACGCTCGCAACCAGTGAGGGAACCCGCCACCAATAGTATGACTAAAATTCTCATGCTTTCGTCCTCGATCTTTCCACGAGTAATTTTCCGTCGGGCCCCAAAATGCTGGGCTCGGCGTTGGAGTAGTCTTTAATTCTTAAAAGCGTCGCCAGTGTGGCATTGACGCCGCGTGGTCCAATGGCTGATCCGGTAGAGCCGCTGCCATTGTAATAGGGAATTCCTGCATGATTTCCCGCTGTGCCAGCATAGGTGCTCGTATTGTAGATATTTGTACGAGCATGAATGCAATCTTGGAAGGCAGAAATCTGCGGCGAAAAATAGGAGACGAAGCCCGTGGTCGTGTGATCCGTTCCCGTACCTCCATTTCGCTCAAAATTCTCCGCTTCATTTTGGCCTAAAGCTCTCGTAACACCGCGCGAAACTCGACCGAATTCGGTTCCAAAAGCCACCACCATGTTTGACCACAGGTTTACGCTCGTCATGGATTGAATAAATTCATAGAGGCAGCAGTTCATGGAGTACCAATACATTGACGTCGCAATACAATCGACGGCCTTGCCGGTGGCATGCGCGTCCCATCCGTGACCTACGCGACTTGCACCTTGCGAGCCCATTACATTTCCCGCTTCATCGATGAGGTCTGCCCCCGAAAGTTGCAAATTCGTGGGCCATCCACCGCCGGCTAAAATGTGCGAAGAGAGTCCTTCTTTAAACATGTATTCGGAGACAGCGTAGTTAAGCGCCATCTGACTAATAAAAGTTCGATCCGCAACATTCGCATTCGTCGAGTTAATGAGTGTTCGCAAATCGGCGTTCGTGGCGGTTTGCCGGTAGTAGGGATTATTGGGCCCAGGAGTAACTTGAAACCGATGACCGGTGAGTCCAAATGCTTTGTCTGTGGGAAATGGATTCGGATGAATTGTATTTACGCGAGCCATGGCGGAACGAATGAGGTTGGCGTACTTATTGTAAATGACATCGAATTCGGTTTGGACGCTCCCACTTCCCGAAAGAAATTTCTCAAAGGTTCGTTTGAGCATGGCCTCGGCGCGGCCACGATTCGATTCCAAATAGGCCGCTCCAGGATTGCGCGATTGAACATGCGCTGAAAGTTTTGCCATCGCAATATTCATCATGCTTTCGAGTGCACGCCGACGAGCAAAGTAGGAGTTTGGATCCGTAGGATTTTGATAGGTAATCTTAAAATCATTGAAAATCGATTGGATGAGTGAAGGCTGATTCCCACTTGGAGTTACGCGCTCAGTATTGGCTTGTAAGTAGCCCGTGTTCGGTGCGATGCCGAAAATGTCGTGGCCTCCGGGGAGTTTGAGTCCGGCAATGGGTTCACTGTGGGAATCGATCGCCATAGCAACGCTGCTCATTTCACTCGAATCCGGTTGACGAAAGGAATAGGTCGCGCGCTCGTGATCCTGACTCGTGGAAAAGTTCATCATAAGGCAGCCACCCTCTAGGAGTGCCTTTGCAGGAACACTTGAACCATTCGGACGGACGAGATTCTGAGCCCAAATGGGAGGCATCATGTAGGTTCGACTTCCTACGGTGACCGGATCGGCAAAGTAACCATAGGTTCCACCGCGAAAGCTTGTGATGACACCAGGATTTGCTTGGAATGGATCGGACGAATTCACGTGAATGGGGTAGTAATTCCACTGGTGTGCTCCGCCACCCAACCAAAATTCGAGAAACTTCGGAGTTTCTTCACCGGACTCAGCCGCTTGAGCATCGCTGATCACGCCGCCGACAGCAGTGTTGATAATCATTTCGAGGGCGTTCGACGCAAGAGGGGCGAGCGTGCCAATACCAAGGAGTTGAAGCATGCGTCGACGCGAGACTAGAAAAGCTTTCTGATGTTTTCGTTTTTCGCTCATCACCGTATTCTCTCGGTCTATTGTCTAAGAAAATCTAAATTCGTTGAACGATAAACATTTGAACTAAAAATCGCTCTCAACATCGTTTTCATACTTTGCGTGCTTTGCAAAACTTGACCGAGCTGAATGACGAACTCTCGCGTGGCTACATCAGCCGCGCTCAGCGTTTGGCGATTCGTCGGATCATCAAGATCTTGAAGATTTGCAGTAGCGCCCGTAAATAGTTTCACATATTGGCGCGCTGCGCAGGTATACAAATCCTTTTGTTCGGCCATCTTTTCGCCAAGCTCTGGAATTCCGCGAACGGCTTCTCGGACAAGAGTGCCGTCGAAGCTGCGATAGAATAAAACCCCATCTGCCGGTCGTTTGAAAAAATTATTATCTGCATTATCTTGTCCTGGGCCTCGAACAGTGAGTGCAGGAAGTTCAGCACCGGAGAATGCAGGAGCGACGTGAAACGTTTTGATGTTGTTTCCATCTTGAGTGCCGGACACGGCAATTTGTCGGAAGGTTGCAGCC
>DDSI01000272.1 GCA_002343335.1 Bacteriovoracaceae bacterium UBA2394 | reverse complement strand
CGCGGTGATAAGTAGCAAGTCGTCCTCCTGCAAGGCCCCTAAAATTTCCGGAATGCGGCTATCGATAAATTCCAATTGTTTGCCGTAGCCTTGAGCATCGCGACGATGGCCATAGAGCATATCAAGGTCATTCAAGTTGGAGAAGATCACGCCTTCGCCCGTATCGCTTTGAAGCGCCTTCAGGGTGGCGTCAATGGATTCCCGGTCATTGTGTGCATCGTAAATTTTAGTGATGCCACGATAGTTAAAAATCGAAGGAATTTTTCCAACGCCCGTGACGGGAATTTTACCGGCGGTCAATTGATCGAGCACCGTGGCGTCGAAGGGATTGACCGAATAATCTTTCCGATTTTCCGTGCGAGCGAATTGTCCAGGTTCACCTACAAATGGACGTGCAATCACACGACCTACCTGAAAAGAAGAGGCATTTAAAAATGCTCGAGTTTTCTCGCAAAGGTCATAAAGTTTTTGAAGGCCGAAATATTTTTCGTGGCAGGCAATTTGAAACACCGAGTCAGCGGAAGTATAGACAATCGGCTTTCCGCTCTTCACATGCTCTTCGCCGAGCTCCTTAATGATTTCTGTGCCACTCGCGGGTTTATTTCCCAAAAATCCCAAGCCCACGGTTTGGGACCATGAATTCATGAGCTCCGCGGGAAATCCCGTCAAAAAAGTTTGAAATGGCTTTTGAAGAACGAGTCCCATCATCTCCCAGTGACCGGTGGTGGTATCTTTGCCCCGCGATTTCTCGCTCAGTCGGCAAAAAGCAGAATTGAAATTCTTTTCGGAGCCTCGTCCCACCAGGGCTCGCAATCCCATTTTCTCTAAATGAGGAATTTTGAGCCCACCGCGAGCATCGTCGGTGTGGAGGAGGGTGTTCGCGCCGGCGTCGCCGTAAGAGGTCGCATCTGGCAATTCGCCAATGCCGAGGCTATCGAAAACGATGACACAAATTCGTTTAAATCTTTGGTGCGCCACGAGCTGTCCTCCGAAACTAGCCTAGGGGGTGTTTTAATTTTAATCACGAATTTTGCAGGACATTTCCTTAGTCTCTTGGGTGTGGGGTTCAACCATTTTCATGAATCACCTGATGATGAGCCCAACATCTTAAGCCAAGGTTGTCGAGGTTGTGGTCACCCCCCATTGCCCATGGCCGGAAGTGGTGGATTTGAAGGTTTTGATCGGAATAACAAATATTCCCAGATCCACCTCTGAACTGGCATTTCCCTTCGTCTCTTTTGAAAATGGCATGGCGAATTGGAGAGGGAATGCGTCTCAAGCCCGAAGCTGTCCTCAGGACAGACTGCGCTTTTGACGATACAGTTGTCTTTTCAGCTTTTCGAATTGGATCTTTCGCGTTCAAAAAGACCTCAAGTACCTGGTCTAGCGTCTGAGCCAAATCTAAATTTTCGCGCTTGGAGCTTCTTAATAGAATCTGAGCTCTCTTCAGTTTTTCCAAAACTTTATCGGACAGATCCAAATGCAAGCGCTGACGAGTGGGGGATGATCGAGTGATTTCTGTTCGTTTTGTCATTTCGGGCTGAGCTTCGGCGACTCGTTTTTCCAATTCAATTTTGGGGAGTCGTTTTGCATCTTCAATCCAAGCTTTATAGTTCTCCTTCGTAAGAACGGGAACGATCTTTCGCGCGGTTGATACGCTTAGCGCGCCCCTTTCAATTTCCGCTCTCAACTGAGGCACCTCTTTAGCCTTTCGCATCACATTGATGAGATTAAATGATACCGCTTCACTCAATTTCAAAGCGCCCGTGGCATAGACGAAGAGGGAGGAATATCCCAATCTCAAATGAAGCTTTTCAAACTCGATTTCTCTTAAAACTTCGAGCAATTGAAACTCAAGATTTTGATACGAGCGTGCAAGCAAAAGAGCTTTCTGATGCAGGGGATTTTCAATGGAAATACTCATAAAGAGATCCTTTCTAAGGTGCCGATGTCCTTGCTCGACATGACAATATCATAGGAATTTTTTCATTCTCAATTTCTGTTGATGACACGAACTCGAGTCTCGGATTTTGAACTCACATTTTCAAAAATAAATCCGCTGAGAGGGAATTCTCGAAAGGATGGTCGTGCTTAAAAGAAGATTTCGCAAAACGGTTTTGCGCTTAAAAAAACGTCTCAAAAATGTGTCAATTGAAAATAAAGGCAAAGTAAAAACAAAAATAAAAAAATTTCTTAGATAGCCCCAATGATCACCGGGGCTAAAGGAAAGAGAAAAAGATTTTAAGGGTTTTTTCTCTTTCCCTTCCAATCGAATATTCCATCGTGGATGAAGCTGTCCTCGGGACAGGAGACTGAAGCGTCAAGCATTCAGTCGGCGGTGCCCGCCCATCTTCATTAGCAATTGAGTATACTGTCCCCATTTAGGTCCAATGAGGTCACAGAAATTCGCCGACGACTTCGAGAGCGATGTCCGCTCGATTGAAGGGGGGCATCACGTAGGTGCCCTGGACGTCCTTTCGGAACTCGCGAAGCGCCTCGCGCGCGATGGCAATTCCCTCTGCCCGCTGAGCATCGGGGGTCGTTTGGGCCGCCATTCGCTTCAAGGTTTCCTCAGGGATCTGCATGCCTGGGACTTCATTGTGTAAAAATTCCGCATTCTTGAGTGAGGCCAAAGGCAAAATTCCAATCAGAACGGGAATTTTCACAGGAAACTTTTGATACGCCGTTAAAAATTTCTCAAAGGTCGCATGATCATAGACGGGCTGAGTGAGAATATATTCAGCGCCGGCATCCACCTTTTGACGAAGCCTTTTCATTTCCAAATCAAAGTTGAGCGAGCCTGGGTTGCACCCCACACCTTGATAAAATGACGTGGGCTTTCCAATGGGATTTCCGGCCACATCCATACCGCGGTTCAATCGATGCACAATTTTCGTAAGTCCAATCGCATCCACATCAAACACGGAAGCCGCCTCGGGATAATCACCGAGCTTTGGCGGATCACCCGTGATGATCAAAACATTTCTCAGTCCCAGCGCGTTCGCACCGAGCAAATCACTTTGCATGCCCAAAATATTTCGGTCCCGGCAGCAGTAGTGGATGATCGTTTCAATTCCCACGTCGCGCTCCAAAATGACGGCCATGCTCATCGGGCTCATCCGCGCTGAAGCTCGAGGACCGTCCGCGATATTAATGCAATCCACGCCGGCGTCTTTGCAGGCCTTCGCCGCTTCAAGAGCTTTCGAGAATTGCGTCCCTTTCGGCGGATCGATTTCCACGCTCACCGCGAACTTTCCGGCAGCAAGTTTAGCGCTCAGTCGCGAGCGCTTCTCGATCGGTGTAATTTCCACATCGGGAGCGGCCTTCGTCGGTTCCTTCAGCACGCTTGAGGATTTTCCCAAATGGCCCGTGGATAAAATGGAATCTCGCACGCGGCGCATGTGCGTCGGCGTGGTTCCGCAACATCCGCCAATCAAATTCGCACCCACCGTTACAAATTTTTTGGCAAAGCTTCCGAAATATTCTGGCGTGGAAAGATAAATAAATCTTCCGCCGACTTGTTTGGGCACGCCTGCATTCGGGAATACGGCGATATACTTTTCTGTGAGAGGCCTCACGGTCTCGAGGACATCGAGTACGATCGAGGGCCCACTTGAGCAATTGAAGCCGATCACTTCCACGGGTAGCGCATTCATCCGCGTGGCCATGACGTCGGGACTCTCTTGCAAAAGCGAGTTGCCTTCATCATTCACCGTCATAAGCGCGACGATGGGTTTATCTTTCGAGACCGAGCGCACGCCCTCTACAGCAGATTCCAATTGTGTGAGGTGCGTGAAGGTCTCCAGTAAAAATAAATCCACACCGGCTTTATCGAGCACTTCAGCCTGCTCTCTATATATATCCGCAGTTTCATCACGCGAAATTGGTCCGAAGGGATCGGAATTCACGCCGAGCGGGCCCATACTCGCGCCAATCCACGCGGTCTTCAGCGATTTTTTGGAATATTCCTCGACGGCTTTTTTGGCAATGGCAACGCCGGCCGCATTGATCTCTTTTAATTGGTGTTCCAAACCATGGGCCTTCAATCGAATGCGATTGCCGCCAAACGTGTTGGTCTCCAGCAATTCACATCCCGCCTGCAGATATTCTTGGTGAATGCCCTCCACCAACTGCGGGGATTCCAAATTGAGCGCATCGTAACACTTATTTAAATAGACACCCTTTGCATAAAGCATCGTCCCCATGGCGCCATCCCCCATGACGACTCGCGATTTCAGGGCATCTAATAGTGGATGGGACATCTGGCTAAGATCGGCATTTATGGGCGATTGATCAAGACTTCATCTTGCCTGGGCGGGCTCGGATGGCCATCTTAGTCGATGGTGTTTCCGCTAAGACTCCATTCTGACTTCTCTCTTTTGAAGGCCATGGTGCCTGTGGAGAAGTATTGCCAGGCGCTGGTCGAGATGGGCTACAAGGGCGGCGCGCTCACGGATTTTCACAATGGCTTTGGGTGGGTGGATTACTACTTTCAGATGAAAAAGTTGGGGCTAAAGACGCTCCTTGGCACGACGCTCGAACTTTCGCTTCAGGAAAATGCCAAATTAAAGGGCTGGGTCACGTTCATCGCGCTCGATCAGCAGGGATATGAAAATCTTTGTTTGATTCTCAGCGCCTATTCCATGGGCAAACTCACGCTCACTCGGCTCACGGAGTTGCAAAAAGGCGTGCTCATGTTGGTGGCGCCCGATCATCCGCATTTAAACGGCTCGGGCGATGCGTTTTTAAAACAATGGAAATCGGAAAATCTTTACCTTCAAATCTATCGTTTCGAGGGTGCAAAAGGTGAAGCCGAAGCGGTAGCGGCCGCGGATCGCCTCAAAGTAAAGTGCGTGGCCACGCAGCCCGTCTATTATTTAAAGCCGGATGATCACCTCGCGCATGAAGTCATGATGGGCATTGGCGAGGGCACGACGCTTGATGATGAAAATCGCCCGCAGCTTCCGTCTCAGGATTTTTATTTGAAAACACCCGAACAGATGAATTCGCTTTTTTTAGACCGACGCGAGTGGGTGGAAGAAAGCAATCGCATTGCAGAGCGAGTGACGTTCGAGTGGAAAATTGGAGATTACCATATTCCCAGATTTACGGATCCAGATCGAAAACACGTCAAAAAAATAGACGAGCGTCTCTATGAAGAATGTCAGAAGGGCCTGAAGAATCGTCTCGATCTCGCTCGTACTTACACGCCTCCCGAGAAATGGGCGGAGACAGAAAAAATTTATCGCGATCGACTGGAAGAAGAATATCGCATCATTTGCAAAATGCGATTCTCGGATTACTTCTTGGTGGTCGCCGACTTTATTCAATGGAGTAAGCGCAATAATATTCCCGTCGGTCCCGGGCGGGGATCCGGAGCGGGGAGTCTCGCGGCTTACTGCTTGGACATCGTCGACATCGATCCGGTTCGTTACAATTTGCTCTTCGAGCGATTCCTGAATCCCGAGCGGGTGAGCATGCCCGACTTCGACGTGGATTTTTGCATCAAAGGGCGCGATCGCGTCATAGAATATGTGCGGCAAAAATATAATTTGACGGAAGAGGAGTCGGAAGGCCGGCCCGAGGAAGAAAATCTCAAAGTCGCGCAGATCATCACCTTTGGAAAAATGAAATCGAAGGCCGTGATCCGCGATGTCGGTCGCGTGCTCGCCATTCCTTACGGCGATGTCGATGCGATCGCGAAGCTCGTTCCGAACGTCATCAATATCACGCTTTCCGAAGCCTTTGAGAAGGAGCCGGAGTTTGCGAATGTGCGAGCACGGGATCCGAAGGCCGATGAATTACTGAAAATTGCGGAACGACTCGAGGGGTTGAACCGCCACTCCTCGGTGCATGCCGCCGGCGTCGTCATTGCGGATGATATTCTCACCAAGTATGTGCCGCTGCACAAAGGCTCCGACGGTGAAATTGTCTCCCAGTTTGAAATGAAGGGGATCGAGAAGCTCGGCCTTTTGAAGTTCGACTTTCTCGGTCTTCGAAACCTCACCGTCATTCAGGAGTGCATCCAAATCACGGGTGAAAAGATCGATCTGCTTCGCATCGATTACAACGACCCCAAAGTGATGGCGGATCTCGCCACCGGAGAAACGGTGGGCGTGTTCCAGCTTGAATCCTCGGGGATGCGAGATGTTTTGCGAAAATTGAAACCGACGTGTCTGGAAGATATCATCGCGCTCGTCGCACTCTATCGTCCGGGCCCGATTGAAGGGGGCATGATCGACGATTTCATTTTGCGAAAGGCGGGTAGGAAAGCCGTTGAGTATGACTCGCCGGTGCTCGAGCCCATTTTGCGAGAGACATACGGCGTGTTTGTCTATCAAGAGCAGGTCATGAAGACCGCCAATGTGATGGCAAGCTACTCGCTTGGCGAAGCCGACTTGCTCCGTCGCGCCATGGGAAAAAAAATTGCCGCAGAAATGGCCAAGCAGCGCGAGAAATTTGTGGCCGGCGCGGTGAAGAATGGTCATCCAGAAGATTTGGCCCAAAAGATTTTCGATTTGATGTCGGAATTTGCGAATTACGGTTTCAATAAATCTCACGCTGCTGCCTACGCCATGATCACCGTGCAGACGGCGTATCTTAAAACCTACTATCCGAGCGCATTTTTTGCGGCACTTCTTTCTTCGGAATCCGAAGATATCGAAAAAATTGGAATCATTGTGCGAGCTGCCGGTCAGCGCGATATCCGCGTCTTACCGCCGCATGTGAATTCCTCGCTCGTGGATTTTCATCCGGAAAAAGATGGCTCTGTTCGATACGGTTTGGGCTCGATCAAGAACCTGGGACAAAATGTCGCCGAAGGAATTTTGAAAGAACGAGAGCTGAACGGTGAGTTCAAAGATGCCTTTGATTTTTTTAAGCGCGCACCGTTTGAGGTTTTAAATAAACGTCAGGCCGAGTGCCTCGTGCGCTCCGGTGCGCTCGATAACATGGGCGCGACGCGCGCGACCCTCTTTGCATCGCTCGATTCTCTCCTGAGCGCCGGAGCGGCGGAAGGAAAGGATCGCGCCGGGGGACAGCGGGCGCTCTTTGCGGCTAAGCCGAAATTCAAAGTCGTGGAAGAATGGGCGGATCGCATTCGATTGAATGACGAGAAGCATTTACTCGGCACGTACATGACGGGTCATCCCCTTAAGGCCTACAAGCCACTGCTTGCGACCTTTAAATCGACCTCGATTGTAGATTTGCATGAGGGCGCTGTGCCTTCACGAGAAACGGAAGTGTCGGTCGCCGGCCTCATTATTTCCTTCAAAGAAATCTTCACCAAAAAAGGCACAAAGATGGCATTTTTCACATTGGAAGATCGCGACGGGGTCATCGAGGTTGTGGTGTTCTCCGATCTTTTTGCCAGAAAAGGCGCGCTCATCGTGAATGACCGAATCCTTTTGGTGAAAGGTCAGGTCGTGCGTGAAAATGAAGTCACTCGAATTCTCGCTCGCGATCTCTCCGATCTTTCCCAAGTTCCATTTTCCGAGCTACATATTCGCGTAAAAAATAAAAGCTTGCTCTCGCATCTTCAAAAATTTCCGGATCATGCCAAAAAGTTTCCGGGCGAAGTGAAAATTAAAATTCACATTGCGGCCGAAGCGCAAGTGGCAGGAGCAGAAGTGCGCGAGTCGACGGTGACGCTGACGACTCCCTACGCTGTGCAAGTGCATCCCGAACTTATCGGCTGGCTCGAGCAGAGCTTTGGCGAAAGCGCACTTACGCTGCAGTAGTTATTTTTTTCCTCGGCACGCGAAATGATCGACAGAGGCGGAGCCTGCACCGTGAGTCATCAGCACAACAAGCAGCGCTATCAGCGCAAATTCCGAAAGGCCGAGAATATCCCAGGGTGCCGTGACCTCATCCATTTTTGCCGTCGCGATCGCCACAATCAACGTGACGGTAAGCGGAATAGAAATGAAACGAGTGAGAAAACCCACGAGGAGTAAGATGCCGCCGACGAATTCCAGTCCCGCGACGAAGGGCCCTTGAATGGAAGGTGCGGGAATTCCCAGAGTTTCAAAAAAATTAATGGTGCGCTCGAGATTGTTAAGCTTTCCCCAACCCGCTTGGAGAAATACAAACCCCACGGCGAGACGAGTGACGAGTAGGGCAATACATTTTCCTTTGTCTAAAACCGCCTTCGTTTTTTCGCATGTTTGTTTGCAGATTACTTTCATTTTGCTTCCTCTCTCTAACAATCTCGGTAAAAAAAGAGCCCTCGAACGAATCCGAGGGCTCTCAAGCATTTACACTGCTAATAGAGCGTAAAAATAGCTCTTATTTTCCAGAGCAACCATCCTTGCCTTTGCAAGAATCTTTGCTGGCGCAATGGGTTTTGCATTTGTCTTTTCCAGCCTTACCGGTGCACTTGTTTTCGCACATGTTTTTATCATCTGCGTTCGTTGTGGTCGGTGTGGTTGTGGATTTTGCCATTACGGGTTTGATGCTTTGGAAACCAGCGATAATGCCGGCGATCGCAGCAGTCGTAATGACTTTGGTTGATTTTTTCATGGTGATCCCTTTCTTAAGTTGAAGCTAAAGTATGGAGAAATTTTTATGGCGATAAAAGACAATTTCATTTTTTACGAGCGTTTTGAAAGTGCGATTCCAAATTTTTGCGTCAAAGTTTTTGAATGTCTTGTCGCTGAGAACGGCGATCAGAGAGGTGGGTTGAGTGAGATAGCTTACAATTTTGTAAGCATGAGCATCCAAAGAACAGAACTGAATCGAGCGATCGCGCCGATGCACAATCAAAAAACTCTTCTTTTTCGGAAGCTGTCTTTTCTTCCTCCAAACTTGAATCAAGGGCCAACTTGATTCCATCGCAAAGACCGATGGATCCCTTTCGACCATGATTTCCTCGGGACTCAATTCGGCCAATTGATCGGGCTTTAACAGATTCTTAGGACGATTCTCGGTAAATCGACAATCGATGATTGCCCATTCATAATCAGCAAGTTCCGAGAAAATTTTAGAAAGCGCTCTCTTGTTCCTTAAAAACTTCGCAAAATTTTCTCCAAAATCCACCAAGCTTGAATATCGAGAAGGGCGAAGACGAATATAATCCTCGGAAATCCGATCAAATTTCTTTGATCCCATAAGCTTTGCCGTTACCGGAAAATCTTCGGCCAAACATTCCTTCAAGCGAATCCGATAGGCATTGCGATAAATACCCATGCGCTCAGAGGCATTGAAGGTCGGCGTTTGATTAATCTTTTTCGCGTAAATTTGCTTCGATTTTACATTCGCCGAGCGAATGGCGTTTAAGAACCAATCTTGAGATTTCAAAACATCTCGACTCATGATCTTAGGCGGTCCTCTTTTGTCGCTTCACAAGCGCTCGCGCGCGATCCAGCTCTGCCACCAATTCTTCAAACGGCGGAATATGATCGTCTCGCTCGATCATGGTATTTCGGGGACCAATCTCTTGCAGAAGCCATTCATAGAGTTGCCAAACCTTCTCCACCACGGGGTGATCGTGAGTGTCAATGAGGTATCGACCCTTATTCGTGTGGCCCGCCAAATGAATTTGCTGGATGCGATCATGGGGAAGATTCTTTAAATATTGATAGGGATCGAACCCATGATTGAAGGAACTTACGTAGACATTATTCACATCGAGCAAAATTCCTGAATCCGATTTGTCTGCAACCTCCGCGAGAAACTCCCACTCGGTGTAAGTGCTCTCCGAGAATTCAGCATAGCTCGATACATTCTCTAAAAGAATCTGGCGTCCGTAAAAATCTTGAACAGCCTTTACACGGCCGACGATGTGTCGAATGGCGGACTTTGTATAAGGAATGGGAAGCAGATCATGCGCATTTAAGCCATGGACACCGGTCCAACAGAGATGGTCGGACACCCAGACTGGTTTCACTACCTCATAGAGATCCTTGACGCGCTTCATATATTTTTTATTGAGTGGGTCTGCGCTTCCAATCGAAAGTGAGACCCCGTGCAAGACAATCGGATACTTCTCTCGGATCTCAAGCAATCGATCGAGGCCTGGCCCAGCCGTAAGATTCTCACGTCCCAGAAAATTTTCGGAGATCACCTCGAGCCAATCCACCTTCGGCGTGCCTTTCAGCACATCTTTATAATGAGGGTTTCTTAAACCGAGTCCGAATCCAAGATAGGGTGTATTTCTCACAAGTCCTCAGTTCTTGAGATTGGCTGAGGGCCAAATTCTACGTCAACGATCAATTGAAGCGGGGTTGAGAGGCGTCGGCGCGAGGGCTTTGAGCCACCTGCGGGGAGAGAAAATCGTGAAATCGTTTGGCCAGATTCGTCCAGGAATAGCCTTGAGCTCGTCGTTTTCCTTCTTCAGAGAGGCGAGTCCAAAGCCCATCGTCGGAGAGGAGTCGATCGCAGGCATTCACAAACTCTTCGGCGTACCCGGGTCGAGACGGCCTTCCAGGAATAAGAATTCCGCTTTGACCCACGGTGGTGGGGAGAGCGGCGAGTTCGCTTGCGAGCGTCACGCAACCGGCAGCTTGCGCTTCCATGGCGGTGATACAAAAAGTTTCTTCGAAGTCGCAGGGATAAAATAAAACAGAAGATTTCATGAATTCGCGGGCTAGATCCTTTTGCAAAATAGATTCATGCAAGATGCATCCCGGAGTTTTTTCAAGGACGCTGAAAAAATCCGGACGCTCATTCGCACGCTCATCGTGATAAACCTTGTATGAACTATAGATGTGAATTTCGGCTTCCGGGTGTTTTTCACGCAACTTCATCATGAGGGCGGGCACAAAGGACAGCCCTCGGTGAGGCGTCGAAGAGTAAATCAAACGTTTTCGAGCGCGAGGCTCGCTGCCTTTAAAATGATCGAGCTCGATTCCATTTTCAATCACCCAGGCTTTAGAGCGAGGGTAGCCCGAGCGTTCACAGAGTTGATCCGCTTGCCAAGGGCTTACGGTGAGAAGGTTGTCTACCACTTCGGCGACTCGTTTGTCTCCGAGTCCAAAATTGCAAAATTGATCGTAGGAATCGCCGGTCCACATCATTCGCTTCGACGCCGGAATGCGATACATGCAGGGGATCCAATCGCGAATTGAAATGAAAACATCAACGCCCGGGTGTTGTTCGACGGCGGCCAAAGGCAGATACGTCGGCTTCGATGCGGGAGGGTTAGGCATGGGCGTGAATACCGTCACGTCGTGGCCGAGGGCGGTCAAACATTCCGCCATTCGAATCACGCCGGTTTCTGTACCACCTAGAGGTCTCTCTTCTAGGGACTTCGCGTGGAACGGCACACAATTGCTGGCAAAAAAGGCGATTCGCATCCGGCTTCCATTGTATCGTAGAATTCCTTAGGCTCAAACCATGGACAAGACAGAGGGCGTCAAAACTTCCGAGCGCGTGATTCTGGTGGGAACCTATCAACCGCGCCATCAATCCCGACGAAATCCGGAAGACCCAGACGTTGAAGATACGCTGGAAGAGCTGCGTCAACTGACGCTGTCCGCCGGAGGAGATGTCATTGAGCTCATCGCATGTCGCTTGGAGCGCATTAATCCTGCGACCTATATCAACAAAGGAAAGGTTGAAGAAATTGCGACAATCGTAAAGGAATCGAAAGTTCATCTTGTTATCTTTGATGACGAACTTTCCCCCCGGCAGTCGCGTAATTTAGAGGAAATCTTCGGCGTGCGAACGATCGATCGCCGTGCTCTCATCTTGGATATATTTGCAAAGCGTGCGCAGACTCGTGAAGGTCAACTACAGGTTGAGCTCGCGCAATTGATGTATCTCATGCCTCGCCTCACTCGAATGTGGACTCACTTGGAGCGGCAAAAAGGGGGAGGGATCGGGATGACGGGTCCCGGGGAAAAGCAACTCGAGCTCGACCGTCGGATCATTCGGGAAAAAATGGGCCGCCTGAAAAAAGAATTGGAGCGGGTTAAAAACACNNAAACACGCGGCACTTGCAGCGCGAAAAGCGAAAGCGCATTCCGGTTCCTCAGGTTGTCTTGGTGGGATACACGAACTCTGGAAAATCGACTCTTTTTAATGTGCTTACCTCTTCGGAAGTGCTCGCCGCCAATCAATTGTTCGCCACACTCGATCCGACCACTCGACGAATTGTGCTTCCCAATCATCGCGAAGTATTACTGACGGATTCCGTAGGATTTATTCGAAAACTTCCGCACGAACTCGTGGAAGCTTTTAAAGCAACGCTCGAGGAAGTTCAAAATGCGGATTTGCTTTTGCATGTCATCGACGCCTCGGATCCTTTGTGGGAATCGCAGAAGCGATCGACCGAGACCGTGCTTTCAGAACTGGAGAGTTTAAATAAACCGATGATTGAGATTTTTAATAAGATCGATCGACTTCATCCCGAGCAGACGCGAGTGGCTCAAAGCCCTCGCCGTGTGTTCATTTCCGCACTAAAAGGGGAGAATCTTGAGACACTCCTAGAGCGGGTGGCGGAGGCTCTGTCCTCAGATTTCACCCGTGTAAGGCTGCTTTTACCCCAGGGACGAGGAGATCTGTTGGCGGTCATTCACCGAGAAGGTAGAATTATTGAACAGGAGTTCAAGTCCGATCATGTGGAAATGACGGTGGAGCTCCCAGAGAAGAGGATCGAACAGTGGAAAAAATTTGGCTTCGTCATCTCGGATTATCGACCTTTGGAAGTCTAGCATTCCTCTTTGTTTCTTCCGCGGCGCCAATCCACGCGGCCGATGAAATTAAGACGGTCATCGTCGATGTGGAAATTCCTGTCAAAGAGGGAGATCTCGCAGGCACCAAATCTGAAGCCGAGAAACAGGCCTTTCAAAGCGCTCTCGATCAAAGTCTATCGACCACCATTTCTCCGAAGGAGCGATCACTCCGATTAAAAAACGCCTCGAATTGGATTAAGACTTATCGTTTGGAGCAGGAGCGAGAAGAGGCGGGTATTTTGAAACTTCGCTATCGCTGTGAAGTAATCATTCCAGCATCTGACTCTCGGGTCGCGACTGCGGAACCCACACCCGCCGCACCCGCTCCGACGCCAACCATGGATGGCGCGCTTCCTGCGCCCCAAGCTCCCGTGGCACCCTCTTCAAACGCGGGCTCTGCAAATCCGGACCAAATTTTCTTTTTTGAATTGTCTTGGCGACCTCTTGAAGTGGCAATGAATTCGCTAAGTTTTTTGAAGGATCTAGAAGTGCAAACAGGAATTAAGCCAAAGTCGGTTCGAATGAATCGGGGAAGTATTGTCATTTCAGTTTCTGCGCAGTCGCCGGATATCGTAGAAGCGCAAATTCGGCGATTGCTGGATTCAAAGGTGACATTGAAGAGCGTGACCGATCCCAATGCGGGGATTGTTCAGCCTCAAAATATGACGGCCACAGGAGCCGAACCCAGTCCGACAGGAAGTTCCTACGGCAATGATTTATCGCCGATTCCTCAAGCGGCGCCATTGGCACCCGCAAATCCACCGCCTCCAATGATGGGCAATGATTTGCAGCCCATCGCGCCGCTAGTGGAGCCTAATCTTCAAATGAATCCTGGCTATCAAGAACCCATTGCGCCGGGAAAGCCGTAACATGTCATGAAGCGGCTTAAGCTTGTCGTTTCAGATTTTCACCTTGGAGCGGGCCATCGCAACTCCGACGGATCGGTAAATATTCTCGAAGATTTTTTTCACGATCGCGAATTTATCGAGTTCATACAGCATTTTTCTTCAGGTGGTTACGATGATGCCGAGGTAGAGCTCATTCTCAACGGCGATTTTTTCAATTTGCTCATGGTCGATTATGAAGAGGTCGATCCCGACGTAATCACAGAACTCACCGCTCTTCGTCGAATGAAGAAGATTTTAAATGGCCATCGAGCCACCATGAATGCCCTCCGCTATTTTCAGTCTTTGGACAAAAAATCCGTCACGTTTGTGATGGGAAATCACGACCCCGGCATTCTTTTTCCTTCCGTGCAGGATCTCATCCGGGAAAGCGTAGGGGACAATGTCCGCTTCTTTTTAGAGGCATATGAATTTGACGGTGTTTACGTTGAACATGGCAATCAATATGAGACGGCCAATACCTTCGATCGCAATCAGTATTTTTTGACGGAGAATGTCCCACAGCCGATCTTAAATCAGCCTTGGGGGACTCTTTTTTTGGTTCACGTCGTCAATAAGATTAAGCGACGCAAACCTCATTTCGATAAAGTTCTGCCGTTTGGGACTTACTTGAAATGGTTGGTACTTTACGATTTTCGATTCGGAATGCGGGTGATTGCCATGATCGTCTCGTTCTTTTTTAAATCGCGACTCCGAAATGACCCTCGGAGAAAGAATTCACTTCGTCAAACGATGGAGATTTTATTAGAAGCCCCGGTATTTCCCGATCTCGACGATTCCGCTGAAAAAATTTTGGCGACCCGAGATGATATTCACACCGTGATTTTTGGGCACAATCACCGCCCGACCTTTCGACAATTCGACAATGGCAAAGAATATGTGAACACGGGTACTTGGAATCCGATGACTCACTTGGAACTGGAGCGTTTAGGATCTCGCTTAGTGTGTAGCTTTGCGATGATTGAATATGAACCCGGGCGAAGGCCTCGAGTTTCACTCAAGGTCTGGAAAGGCCGTCGGAAAATTACCTCCGAAGTGGATGTTGCTTAATCTTTCGATTCTCGATCGAACCAATCTCTGAGCTTTTGAAATGCCTCTTTCAAAGAAGCTTCATTCACATAAATTCTAGGCGTAAAGCTGACTAAAGAAGTACCTCCTCTTTCCTGCCCCATCGACTCCAAGGCATGGGCAATAAGAAGAGATTCTCTTCCTTCGTTTGAGAATGCTTGTGAAATGGCCAAAGCATCAAATGCCACCATTTGATTGTGAAAATTTTCTGTCACGTCTCGAGAGAGTGGAAGATTGAGGTGAAAATAGAGGAGTAACTTTTGGGTGATTCGCTCTTCCGGAGGGAGATCCTGGGAATAAGTATGAAAACGCATCGCCAATTCCCATCGCTCCTGCACGCGATGCAAAAACTCTGGAGCCGTCAAGTTAACTCCCATCGTCACCAGGTCCGATCGATAGAAGGAGTCCGCTCGGTGCCAGTCATCCATGATGACTTCCCAAGGTAAGCGAGTGATCCCACGGATTTCGAGCGGAAGTGAGGTCAGAGTCATCCTAAAAATGGGAAGTGCCCGCATGAGAAAAAACGAATGAAATTTCCAACGTGGAAGGTTGGGGGTTACAGGAAGGATCACATAGTTTGGATCGATTTGTCGCTGAAGTAGAGAAAATTGGGCGAGATAAGGATTCAATCCGTCCGGAGCGTAGTCCGCGCGAAGCAGCTCCAAAAGTAAGTCTCTCCGACTAGCCAATTGTCTCTCGCTAAGATTTTGAGAGACGGAATATATCAAAGCGAGGTCCCCAATCATTTTATTTAGTTCGGCTTGGGTTAAGTGTCCCAGTCGGCTTGTGATGTTCATTCTGTGGAAGATTTCTTTTATATAGATCTGAATCCACTCCGAATCGTTCGTATCCCGTTCGGGCATAGATCCAGTTCTTAAAGATGCCAGCATCAACTCTTGCTGACTCCAAGAGAGAGTTCCTGAGATCTGTCTGCGATCGGTTCGAAAAGTGACGATGGAGGGATCTCCCGTCGGAGCAAATCTTGCAGCTTGTGCAGAAAAATAAAGGCTCACAGGCGCATCGATGTCTAGAGGAATGACTTTCTTCACGGAATCGAGAAGATCCGAAAGCAGGGTGAGGCACGCTCGGCTGTTTTGAGTCGTGGCTTCATAAGTAGGTTCGTGTACCGCGTGAATAGCTTTTGCAAAAATGAGATGAGCTGCGATGTAGATCCCCACAACAGCGATTCGATAGCGAGATTTTCGAACGCACGACTTCATAAACAACCGATTTGGACTCACGAACTACCGGTTGCGAACCTAAGTGAATTGGGTAGGCACTATAACTAACTATCGTCCTTCAATCGTTTCGATTTAGGGGCTTTGGGATTGCGCAGCTTGCTGGCGAGCAGCATCTCTTTTAAGACTTCGTATTGCCAGGCTACATGCTCCTCCCAATAAACCGACCGCCGCCGTAACCTTTGCCACAGGTTTCAGGAGGAAACTTCCTGCTTTAGCAATCGGTGTTCCGATCCATTGGTTAAAGTAATGAACGATATCCTCCGCAAAGAGATAGTGCGGAATCGTCCCCCAGAAAGTTGCCCAAGTGTGAAAGAAACCAAGCAAAGCCGTCATCCATGGACTTCCCATCGGCTTCCAATTTTGATTATTGAACAGCCGATTTAAAAATCTCATCGGTCCCATGATGGTAGGACTAATCATCAATACGAACGTCATCCACATGGGCCACGAGATGTCGGCGCCCCAAAAGAATTTGTTAAAAAGAAAGACTGCTGTTCCGTGAGAAATAGCTCGCCCAAAGGAGCGAGTAAACGCGGTCCACGTATCGAATGCAAAGGGCACACTTCGATGAAACTTCGCCCAAAATCCAATTTTATAGGAAGCATCCGAGACAGTCGCCTCTGCTGTTCGCAAGCCTCGCGTGAGCAGTTGTCTTTTTATAAATCCGTCGGATCGCAAGAATGCGGACTGCCGAATTTTCTGAAAGACACCCGGTTGAGCGGGCGAGAGAGGATTAATTCTATCCTCCTTCAGGGTCTTTTTTACGTAAGAAGCTACTTCGCCCTCCGCTTCTAATTCAGCCGTCACCCTTTCTCTTTGAAGAGGATCACTTTGATCCAAAAATTTAATAACCTTGGGATCCGACAAGCGAATTTGAAGTTGCTCGTTGGCTTCTCTTTTTACAGCCGCTCTTAACTCAGGAGAATGGGCGTAGTCCGGCGAGAGTCCTGACTGTTGCATAAGCGAAAGAATATAACTTTCTCTCCAAAATTCTCTTTCTTCTTGAGTTGATGAACTGAGATCAAAGGGCTCTGAGAAACGCGCCTGATACATTCGTAAACTCCGTCGGTAGGCGGCGTTTTTCTGCCACTTTCCAAACCAAGAATCTTGAAACGGGCTGACGATTTTATCGGGATCTTGTCTGGATTCTTGCACAAGTCTTACAAGGTGTTCGTCCACTAGCGAGTCAAATCTCGCTTCATTCTGTCCGATCAGTTCAATGTCCTCTTGCGCCAGTGTCGTCTCGGAAAAAGGACGGGAGTGCTTCAGTTCCTCTACGGCCAGTTGTCTAGCCGATGTTGCCAAGCGTTCAGAGACAACTGGATCGCGAGCGAGATCCTCGACGGTCGTCACCGCCATATCGCCCGTTCTACCT
>DDSI01000193.1 GCA_002343335.1 Bacteriovoracaceae bacterium UBA2394 | reverse complement strand
AAAGAATACCTAGAACCGAGAGTGATAAAATATGAATCTTACGCATGGAAACATTTTGGATCCGTTGCGTAGAGCTGGCAAAAGATTTGTCTTTAAACTTTTGATCGCAATGCGTCGGCGACTTCGGTCATCACGACATCCCATTTCATGGGCTGCCCCCCTCGGAAAATCCGAGCGCTTGGATACCAAGAAGTTTCGCGACCTAAATCCAGCCAGCGCCAATCCGAATTGGCACCCAGTAAAATCCATACCGGCTTTCCCATCGCTCCAGCGAGGTGAGCGATCGCGGTATCGACCGTAATTACCAAATCCAGATTTTCAATAATCGCAGCGGCATCTGGAAAGGCACTCCCATCCGCATCCATTTCAGCGGTGAAATCCACAATCTGTTTGGAGAAGGGAGCTTTCTTTAACTGAGCCTGAGAATCCACCTTCTGCAAGCTGACCCAAGCGATGTCCTGGCGAGAAGCAATGAGTTTTTCGAAATTTACGAGTGGAATTGAGCGGAAGGCATCCATTTTATGAACGGTGCTCCCCTGCCAACACAATCCCACGCGGTAGTTTTTCCCCGTAGCTGCAGAATCCAGTCGTTCCTTCCACTTTTCAACCCGCATCGAATCCGCAGCAAGATAAGGCTCAGACATTTCAAATTGTTTTGGATGATTCAATTTTAAAGAAAGGGGCAAGCTCAGCATCGAAACAATATGATGATAGGGCTCGAGGCCATCCGATCCCGTGACGACCGACCGAATGAATTTCAGCTGACCAAAAAATTCTTTAAGATTCACTGGCGCAAAAATATCGACGATCGCTCCTGCGTCGACGAGTTGCTTACAAAAACGAACGAATTGAAGAGAGTCACCGAGACCCTGTTCCGCGATCACCAAAATCTTTTCGCCTTTAATATTTCCAGTGAGCGCGCCTTCAGATGTCGGAGGACGTTCCGCCCCGGGTCGCTTTAACCGCCACTCATATTCCTTCCATCCCTGCTCAAACCGGCCCGTTCGTAAATAGAGATGCGCGAGGTGTACATGCGGCTCCACGAGATTTGGATTTTGCGCGATCGCCGCCCTTAGTACTCGTTCGGCTTCATCATAGTGTTTGACGGCTATAAGAGTTTGAGCGCTGTTGGTGAGGTAGAATTCCAATTGTGATTTTGCATTCGCTGCTGCCTTCGCATGAAGCTCAAGAGCTTCTTCGAATCTTCCGAGTTCAAAACAAACCAACCCCAGTCCTGTCAATGCTTCCGCTGAATTGGGAGATAAATTGATTGCAGCGTGGTAAGACACAATGGCTCGTTGATAGTCTTTCATCGCCAAATAAGTATTAGCTAAGTTCACATGGGCCATCACATGGTGCGGCTCAGCGGTGAGAACCTTTAGAAAATTTTCGGTGGCTCGGTCGTAATCCAGGAGCGAATGGTAGGCATTTCCCAAATTTAAGAAATAGGGCGTGGCGGGTTTAATCGTGATCGCACGCTCAATCAGATCTGCAGCTTCTTGAAAGTGACCGGTCTGATAGGCAATCACTCCAAGTAAGTGAATTGCATCCGCATGCTCAGGTGTGCTCACTAAAATTTCGCGGTAAATCTTCTCGGCGCTCGGGAGATCGCCGGACTTATGCAGCGCAATTCCCTGCGCTAAGGTCTGTTCAACATCCATGTTCCCTTCATGATAGGCGCTCATGAGTCCTGACGCAGACCCCCAAAAATGCCGCGACAATTTTTGTCATCCGACATTTCTGCCCGAAAACAAAAGTATACGGCCGGAATGTGCCGTTTTCTCCCTATTTTTGGGGACTTAGCTGGTATGAGCATTGCAATAAGAATACCCATGCGAGTAGGGTCAACATCGCAAATTCTCCGTATTTTTCAATTCGTAAGCTTAAGCGGCTTGGTGACTTTAAGCTCCATTCCCTTAGAAGCAACGACTTCGACGACGTTGTCGGAGACTGAACTTTTTGCGCGTTGTTATTCGCATCTTACTCGTATTCCTCCCGCTCCCAATCATCCTCTCTTGTTGCAAATTCGCGCTGGAAACAAGTTAGCCGTCGACGCTTGTATGGAACTTGTCGAAGCGGCGGACTTCGGATCAGACGGTCGAGTCAAAAATTTAGCGACAAACACCGATGGACTCGCTGTTGCTCAAACGCTCTATACCTTTCACAAATCTTGGTTCAAAAGTCACAATTTTGAACTCGCGATTCCCTATACCATTGCCTCAGGTGATATTTACGATCCGGCAGCGCCAGCGCTCTATTTATCCAACATTCTTCACAATAATCTTCCCTACGAAGAATTGGTCACCGGCACGCAAATGATTGAGGCGATCCGTTCCGATGGCGTCGCCGCCGCGGCTCGATTTACAACGACTCCTCAAGGAATCTTTGCACGCCCCAATCAATTCGGATCGGGTGCCAGCGACATTCTGAATCCTATCTTTCCTCAATCTGGAGAGTTCCTTGGTGCTCGCGCAATTTCGGGAGCAAAGGCTGCGAAGACCGTTCAAATTGTAGAACGGGGAGGTGCTAATCCCAGCTACATTACTTTCAATAACTATCAGTTGAGAGCAAATGGCGGCGGAATTTTAGCCGATCCTTCTTTCATCCATTTGAATTACGGTCGCTACCCAGACACTCGATCGGATGGTGCAACGGCACTCCCTCGACGGTTGATGAAAACCGTTCTTGGCGAACTTCTTTGTCGAGACGTTCCTCCCCTTCGCCCGGCCGATGCAGCTCCTTTGGTCCAAGAAAATTCTTCCATTGCTTACCGAACGATGACGGGATGCCAAACTTGCCATGGATCGTTGGACGCAGGGGCTGCAAC
>DDSI01000134.1 GCA_002343335.1 Bacteriovoracaceae bacterium UBA2394 | reverse complement strand
CTCTTGGGCGGCATCTAAAACTCGGGCGAATTGAAAGAGCGCGAGCGGCTGCTTCACTTGATCAAATTTGATATCAATCGCTACGCGCGTAGCGGCTCCGCCATCCCCAACTAACTGCTTTAATTCCGCTTCGACAATGCGCGCAAACTGCGGTTGCAAAGCCCTCAACCTCCGAACGTTGCCTACTTCTTGTTCGATATAACTTCGAAAGGCAGCCGACGGAGCACCTTTGGCTTCTTGGCGGCGCTTCGAGCGAGCGCGCGCCGAGATTTCGACCAATTTGTAGAACCCATCTTTCCCATCCATTTGATCCAATTTTCGAGCGTAGAAAATCGCTGCCATCAATTGGTCATCGAGAAGGTAGTTGTTGAGAACCTTTTCGAGCTGCACCTTTGTGCGATAGGCGGGATAGCGAGAACTTAAAGTGTAGAGAAAGAGAATTCGATCGCTATAGGTTCGACTGGTTTCAATCCCTCTCAGCAATTTCTTTTCATCCCAATGGTCGGGAATCATTCCATCGGTAGGAAGTCGGTAGATTTCAAGAGAACCGTCGTTAGACGCATCCAACCGCGCACAAGTCATGAACAGCCCATGAGGGGTTGGCGCGGGATAATTGCAATTCGCTTCAATGGACGTCAGCGGCTCAGGAAACAAATCCTTCTTTCCTGCCAGAACTTCCGCCACACGCACCCTATAGATTGCGGATTTATCGCGGCCATCCACTTGAAGATCGTTGTTGGTATCACTCGTGTACTGGCCAAAATAAAGATAAGTCCCGGAAGGATCAAATTGCGCGAAGCTCGAGAAACCCGGCAAATCGATTTCAATAGAAAGCGGTTCTCCCACCTGAAATCCCGTCGCCTGCGAGTTAAGTTTTCGAATTTCAATCACGCTGCGCTGGTCTTTCAAACGCGTATACGCGAGCCAACGGGCTCCTTGAATTTCTGAAGACGCCGTAGGATCCGAGATCTCCCCCTGCAAAAGCGCATGACTGGCTTTTTCTGCAGTGGACTGAGCTTTCACGATGCTGAGTTTAAATGCCTCTTCGATATTTTCTCGCGTAAGAAACCCGATGAAACCATCTCCGACCCAAAAGGGAGAACGATCTTCCGTGCTTCGGCCCGTCAGGCATTCCATTTTCTTTGAAGAAACTTCCACGATGCAAATATCTCCGCGGGCATCTTTCTTAAAGGAGGTCAGAGCCATTTTGTTTCCGTCGGGACTGAGCGCGGGATCCTTCGCATCGGATTTTTCTTCAAAAAGTGGCTGTGAAAATCCTAAACCCACTTTCTGTCGAAACACTTGAATCGCCAAATTAGAGCTACTGGTGTGATAAAGCGTTGTTCCATCGGGCGATAGCACGCTTTGAAACGAATCGGTCGGTCCAACGGTTACACGTTGAGGCAAGATCAGTTCATTTTTCTGCTGAAGTGATTTTTCGGCGTAAGTTTCTGCCAACAAAAGAGACGGCGAGATCAAAATGCCTGAGGCAATTGCGAGCGTTAAACGCATATTATTTCGAAGCCTCGTGAGCGAGTTCGCCATTAAGCACATTCGTGTTGCGCTCTCCAGACCTCTTTGCCGCCACTTTGGTGCGATCCACCATTTTTGGACCTGTATTCATAGCTCTCTTTTGAAGGCGGGTTTCTAGATCCGGAAATTCTCCCGTCGCTTCCGACTGCAAAACCGTCTGTCGATCTAGCACGACGACCTTAGGGGCGCACCCGACTACTAAACTGGCCATTCCAACAATTCCCATGAGTGATTTCATCTTTGACTCCTATCGTTGAGTGCGTTTTGCGATTGTCTCTAAAAACTGCTCTTTCATTCGCGAGATCACGGGCGTGAGCGGAACGCCTTCGATACCTAAATCAGAAATGGATACCACCCCTCCGAGATCCACGCTCATATCCATAAATCCCTGCGACATTCGCACGCCCACATATTCGGGATAACCTACTTTCAGAAGTGAGCGCGCAAGGTTCAACTTGCTGTCTTTATAGTGAGGATCCAAAACTTCCATCAGAGACTTCAGTTGCTCAGGACCAATTTCCGTCACATCGAGCCGACCTTCGGCCAGGGATTTGTTCAAATCAAAAATGACGGCCACGCGAGAACTGATGCGCTTGTCGCGAGCCGTTGGCGGAGCGCGGGTGAGTAACTTAGGATTCAACCCCGCCACGCGGCCCAAAAATCCGAGCCGTCGGCGCTTTTCCCATAAATCTACAAACACATGACCTGCCGCCACTCCGTCCAAAAGAGACATCTGATACTGTTCCGCTATGAGATAATTCTGCCGTACGACGACATCGGCAAAAATCGGACCCACTTCATAATTTTGAACTTTCAACTTCTTCACTTTGAGATTGGAATTGAAATTCGTCACGTAAGGACGAATTCCTGAGTAATCGACTCGCTCAAAGGGATTCCGCGTGATAACCGAAGCGAATCCAAGATCAAGGCCGCCTCGCCACAAGAGCTGGATTTCAAGCGGGATCTTCGCAGTGAATCCATCTAATGAAAACTGATCCGATCGCGCCGAAAAATTTTGTGTATCCAAGGTACCCCGCAGGCCGATCACCCCATCGCCGGTGCGTGTGACACGCCAGGGCAATGTCATTGAGCCCGTAGCCTTCACCGTGTTTTTTCCATCCCCAGACTTATTTGCCAAGACGCGAAGCTCTCCTCCCACCGAGAGTTCTTTCAGATTTGTCGTAAACCGTCCCGCGACTTCGGAGTGAAAACTTCCTGAAGCATTGTTCACATTTAATTTTTTTATATCGACACCACGCTTATCGTCGTAACGAATATCCCCTTCAAATTCGAGGCCGTCCTCAAAAAGCGCGACGGGGGTTTGCGCTTCGAAGCCCGTTTTTACACCTTCGCTCTTTAAAGAAAGCAAGTGCTCCATTCTGAGATGCGGAAGAATTTCCACACCCGCTTTGTGAGAAAATTTCCCACCCGCAAAAACAACCTGGTCGCGTCTGATTTGGGGGAGATCCACTTCACAATCCATGACGATGCGATCCTTCTCTTGAACCGCCAGGCTCAATTTTCCGGAAATAAAATCAGCTATCTCGATCTGAAACGCGTCCAACTTGCGAAAGGGGAGCAGAGAGAACTCCAGCGCCAAGAGTGTATCGGTGAAATCCACTTGAACCTTCGCTGACGGTTGCAATTCCAAAGTCGGAGATTTTGAGGGTGGCAAAAATTTCACTGAAATTCTTTGCGCCCGCGAATTCACTTCTTCGGGCAAATTTGCAACCGCCTTCACCTGTAAGGACCCAGGCACGAGCATGATGCCAGCTTGCAATTGCAAATGATGCAGCTCCGCGCTCACCTCTTGTTGATCGGTTCTCACCCGCGCCAAAAGAGTAATCGGCTGAATATCGATTTCCGAAATCTCCACGCCCTTCGGAATGTCGGCGATGGCTTTCTCAAATTGTTTCTTTAGTTCGGAAATCGAAGGCATCGGTTTAGCGGGCTCATTTGATTTCTTAATGTGAGCATTCGTCTCAATTCTCACATCATCGACTTGAATACTTTGAATCACAAACCGATCCGAAAGCAGCGACCACAAGCTATAACGAACTCCAACCTCTTCGACCGCAGCTTCGATAGTCGCTGTTTCAGTATTCAACTGAAGCTTAAGTTTCTTTAAGACCAGGCCGCGAAAAATACTGAGCTGAATATCGCCGAGTTGAATCTTGGCAGGATAGTTGGCTTCGACATAGGTAATGGCTTTCGGCAAAAGCGTATTTTTAAGGAATGAAGTTTGCACATAGAGGAGCGTTAAATAGGCTCCGATCAATAAAACGACGCCTCCACCTATCAGACCAAGCACCCATTTTTTGGCGCGATTCTGTCCCATCAAAGGCCTGAAATTACACGCCTATCCGTGGGTTTCGCCAGCACTTTGGAGGACCTATCT
Organism: Bacteriovoracaceae bacterium UBA2394; assembly: GCA_002343335.1. Lineage (GTDB taxonomy): Bacteria > Bdellovibrionota > UBA2394 > UBA2394 > UBA2394 > UBA2394. Next base: position 1,827 of record DDSI01000134.1, on the reverse strand, counting down.
ATCTAACTGCCTCTACTCCTTCGCACCGCATCGAACACGGAGCCCTGATAAGCTGAAGATGATGAAGGAACTGCGCCTTTCCGCCGACGAACCCCTCATCCAGCTCTGCGAAAACCAAGCCGAGTTAGAGGCGCTCTGTGGATGTAAGGGTCTTCACGGATTCTTCGATCCCGAGCGAAATTTGATTGTGTCGACCGCTGACTCCCTCGCCCATGAAATCGGCCATTACCGCGACTACCGATCCGGCAAGATGAAGCGGGCATCGGATATTTCCGATCCGCTAGAACGGGCTGAAATCCGATTGAGAAATGAAATCGTGGCGGTGCTCTTTGCTTACTCCAAAGCGGGCGAAGGCGGCGTCGCTCAAGCCTATGAATTCGAATTCATTCGATGGTGTGAGAGCCTCATTCAAAACGAACCCGCGCTCAAAAAATTTTCAAAAGATCTAAAAAAGATTTCCTTTATAGAAATGCAGGAAATCGCGGAAATCCTCGCGAACAGCTCTAAGAATTGGTTTGCACGACTTGAATTCCTCTTCGCAAGTTATCTTCAGAGCGAGCACTTTCTATTGACCTACTCAAAAGGCAAAGCCTAAAACAATTTTGGGTTAAGGGTTTATCATGGGTCGGAGAGGGTATTCATTCAGTCTATTTGTTGTCGCGTGCGCACTGCTTTCGCAGAGTGTTCTCGCTAACTCTCACATCGTGGGAACGAAGGGCTTTTGGCGCATTGAGAAAGATGCCAAGGGGATTTGGTGGTTCATCCGCCCAGAGACCAATGAGCGGGAATTTTTAAATACGGTTACGTCCGTGCAGCCATTTCAGCTTTCTCGTAACGCCGAAGGTCCACATTACGTATCTAGTCATTGGAAACAAGAGCTGAAGCGAGAATGGTTTCACGATCTACAATCAAACGATGTGCGAGAATGGGCTCGCGCGACTCTCCCGCAGGTTTTTTCAACTGGATTCAAAGGCATCGGAGCATGGAGCCATAAGGTTTTCCATCAAATGGATGTGCCGATTTCGAGAGACCTCAATATTTGGGCGCATTTTCCGGAACTGAAGCCTCACGATCCGGAATTTGCCGTTCGCGCCGAAGAGACAATTCGCTCCCAAGTCCAAGACCTCATTCAAAACAAGAATTTGGTGGGTTACTACCTCGATAATGAACTCGATTGGAACGCTCGCGCCCCGTACGCTAAGGATTACTTCCGTATTGTCTCCCAGCTATTGAAGAAGCATGATCCCAACCATTTAAACTTAGGAGTTCGCTATCACGGCTACATTACGGCCGATGTCATCGAAGCTTCCAAACCATTCGTCGATGTTCAATCGATCAACGTTTACGCAAACGATGCCAAACTAGATCCAGTCCTCTTTCAGATGATGTACCAATCCGGAGAAAAGCCGATCCTGATCAGTGAGTATGGCTTCCACTCCACAGACAACCTTTCCGGAAATCGCAATGAATTTGGATTTGGTGGCGGTGAAGTGGTGGATCAAAAGGCTCGCGCAGAAGGATATGTGAAGATGACGAGCGGGCTCGCGGGAACCCCCTTCTTTCTTGGGGCTGATTGGTTTCAATGGAATGACGAACCTGCAGCAGGCCGAATCCCTGATGGCGAGGATGTAAACTTTGGAATCGTCTCCGTTGATGATCAAACCTATCCCGAATTAGATCAGGCCATTCGCGACCTTAGTCCTCAACTGAATCGCCTGCATGAACAATCTGCGGATACGCCGATGGAACAATTACCCATTTGGAGAATTCATCGGGAACCCAATGAATATGAGCAGTCCATTCCATTGTTGCCGCATACGATACTGT
>DDSI01000069.1 GCA_002343335.1 Bacteriovoracaceae bacterium UBA2394 | reverse complement strand
ATTCAGTATTGAGGGAATAGCTATAGGGCGAGGAGCCGTCCGAAAATTTCATTGCTCCATCGACATAAAATTCTACCTTCGTGACGCCGACATTGTCCGAAGCACTTGCGGAGAGTGAAACTGTGCCGCTCACGGTTTGGTTGTTCGTCGGGGAAGTCAATGCAATCGTTGGTTTAGTGATATCGCCCTCAGGAGGGACGGCATCCTCTTCTCCCGTCCGAATAGCTTTAAAACGAAACGTACCTTGCGTCTTACCTCTCCCACCTGCATCCGCTCTTGGGTAAATACGGGAAGTGATTTGATAGTTTGTGTTTTCTTTCAACGACACTTCACCAAAGTCGCCATTCAATCGGTAAGGAGCAAGATTCTCAACGCGTGACATCACTCGCCGACCATTTTCGTGGAGCTGGAGGCGAATGCTTCCTACGGAACCAGAAGTTTTTGCTTCAATCGTGATCTTAGACGAGTTCACTGAAAGGTCGACGGATCCGTTATTTGGGATCACACCCACTTCGACAGGAGGATCCTGTGAGAGATCTACTATCACGTAGTGGGTGACGGTTTGAGCAATCGCTACATTCCTGAGAGAAGTCGTAAGAAGTGCTAAAGCTGAAATTGAGAGAGAAAGGAAAAGATGCCGTGACATAAACACCACCTGTCTGAACGATTCGTCTTACGCACGGCCACCCATCGCATTCCAGTGCAAAGTGTATGCCCAATCTAAATACTTGTTATGATTCGATCTATCTCTCCAGCTCCGGCACAAACGCCATTATTCGATTCTAAATGAAGGCGAAAACTCCGCTCTCTGCTCTATGCCTACGCGGTGAAGAGTTGGCACGGTGGCAGATGGTGCTCTCACCCCTGAATAGTTAGAGAAGGCTATGAGGCAGTAGGGACATAAACTGCTCTTCGCCTTCTCTAACTATTCAGTAGCGAAAGCACCATCTGCATCTGCAGATTCGCTTGGCCTAGCACCGCCACGCCCGCTTTTTGCAAGATTTGCTGGCGAGTGAGCTCCGCGGTTTCCATGGCGACATCAGTGTCCATGATTTGGGAGTTTGCCACCGCTAGGTTTTCAGCCAAGAGAGCCGAAGAATTTTTGGCGTACTCGAGGCGATTCGAAGTTGCGCCGATATTGGAACGCGCCGAATTCAAATTTCCTAAAGCCGTATCGAGTATGGACAGAAGTTTCTGAGCCTTTGCTTGAGTTCTGACATCGATCCTCGAAATGGCGCTTCCCGTGTAGGTTCCATTTCTAAGGACAGTCATGGTGCTACTTCCCGGAGTTCCCATCGCAATGTCTGCGACGCCATCTCCATCGACATCCCCCGTTGAGATTTCATAGGAGAAATCACCTCCGGAAGTGGCTGCAGAATATTGAGTGGTCATTACGCCGCTAAAGGTTCCGTTTCCATTGGAAAGTATGATGTATAAAATTCCCTCATGAGCCTGCGCTATGTCTAGGTGATCGTCTGAATTGACGTCGACCATTTCAAAATCGGCGCTCGTATTCATTCCAGAAATTGCGATTGCCGCTTGGAAGCTTCCGTCTCCATTGCCGCGGAAGTACGCTCCTTTTGTAATCATGTCTATAATGCCGTCCCCTGTGACATCGGCCAACCCTAGCCTCCAGCCGTTGTAGCCTGAACTGCGCGTTTGAGTTGATCGAAAGGTTCCGTCTCCGTTACCAAGTTTTACGAAATGATTACCGCCAGTGTCCGCAAAGATGAGATCCAAATTGTGGTCATTGTTGACGTCAAAAATTTCCGCTGATGCTCCATATGTACCAGAGCTGAATGTGGTAGGGCTTGAGAAACCGCCCACGCCGTCGCCAAATACAACGGCGACGGTGGGATCGAATCGATTCGCTATAAATGCATCCAGATTTCCGTCTTTATTGAGATCTCCGATGGCCACGTGAACGTTGCCTGAACTCGTAGCTCCCGATTCGAAGGTGCGAACTGCGCCAAAGGTTCCATTTCCATTTCCAAGTGCGATTAATAGGTAGTTGCTCCCGATTCCCGCCTGAATGAGATCGACTTTGTCATCGTTGTTGAAATCTCCAACTTCCATATCGGAGTACCAGCCTCCTAGGCCTGCTGTAGAAAGTGTCTGAACGGAATAGAACGTTCCATCGCCCATGCCCAAACGAATGTTGATATTTGAATTTTGATAGGCTGACTGAAGGATATCGTTGATGCCGTCGCCATTCAGATCGGCCATTTTCACGTTCACACCGAAGCTCGAGCTGTTTGGTGCCGAGTAGGTCGACGCCACGGTGAAATTCCCGGTTCCCTTCGTTTCCGTGAAAACTTCGGCTGCTCGGGTGTTGCTCAAATTAAATTCGATAGATTCTGAGGCGCGCGCCCCCACTTGGAGGCGTGTTGTAGAGAAAGATCCATCGAGCAAATTGGCGCCGTTGAAATTTGTTTGGCTCGTAAGGCGATTGTATTCTTTGTAAAGTTCTTGAAGTTCGGAATTAAGATAACTTCGGTCTTGGCTGCTCAGCGTTCCGTTGGCAGATTGCATCGCTAGTTCTCGCATGCGAAGAACGATATCCGTCTGCGCGGCGATCGTTCCTTCGGCCACCGTTAGGAAGCCCTGGGCGTCATTCATATTGCGAATGGCTTGCAGCATGCCCCGCTGCTGTGCTTCGAGTCCGCTCGAGATTGCTAAGCCCGCGGCGTCGTCGCCGGCACGATTGATCCGCTTGCCGGTGGCGAGTCGTTCGAGTGAGCGCGAGAGTGCCTTACTCGTTTGAGCCAGCGCGCGCCAAGCGAAGAGAGAAGATATGTTGGAATTGATCCTCATATCTAGCTTCTAACTCCATTGGGTAGCTGACCCTCAATGCTTGACGCTTGAAGGTCGGTATTCGTGTTTATTCTCACGAATTTCCTCCCTGCATCAGCTGCGTAGCATCAATGTTGAACAAAAAGTTCATAACCGTCTGGCTATCGTCTAGACGCTGAGAGCGGACGAGGATGCGGTGTTTGTGTTCGGCACATCATCGCAGTGATTACAAAGAGTTGGTGACGCGTTTCGTAAACGCGTCTGCGCTCTATGCCTGCGCGGTGACGACTCTGCTCTGCAGAAAGAATTCAAACGACCGCAGCGGCAAGTTGGGCTTCTTCGTTCGTCGGCCCTTGCAAAGCGGTCTCTATATAAGGAGCAAGACTTTCTTCCAGCCTCGCACTCATCTGTTGGATGATTCGAGTCGCGGAATAGCAACCGAGGTGGCCAGCGTCGCGAAGTGAGTAGTCGTGCGTGAGTCCGTAAAGCACTCCGGCGGCAAACAAATCACCCGCGCCCAATTTATCTACAAGTCGCACATGCCAAGTGGGCACATGCTCGACGATATTTTTTGCCCGATCGCTGAGCAGCGCGCCTTTCGGCCCGGTCGTGCAACAAACGATCGGCGCCCATGCGCGCATAATTTGAAATGCTTCAATAATCGTGCGTGCGCCAGTGGCTTTGATGGCCTCGTGTTCATTGCAAAATAAAATATCGATTTTCGTTTTTGCGAGTTCGACAAAATCTTGATGATGCCTTTCGACGCAAAAGGAATCTGAAAAAGTGAAAGAAACCTTCCGACCCTTTTGCTTGGCAATTTCCATGGCGCGAAGGGAAGCCGCACGACCGAGGGGAGGATCCCAGAGATATCCTTCAACATAGACAATCTCGGATGCTTCGATCTTCTCAGCCAAAATATCGGTCTCTTTAATTTCAGTAGATATGGCCAAATTCGTGAGCATGGTTCGCTCAGCGTCAGGGGTGATAAGCGCCACACACGTTCCCGTGCGATTGCCCACTTCGGGAACAATGGAAGTATCTAAGCCGCAGTGACGAAGATCGTTCATATAGGCTTCGCCTTGATCGTCTTTGGCCACTTTACCCATGAAAATTCCGGAGCCACCGTAACTCACGACTCCCGCTAACGTGTTCGCTGCGCAACCACCCGAAGTAGTGCGGATGGAGCTGAGCCCGAATGTTTGANNCGACAAGAGTCATCGAGCCACGTTTCAAATGATGCTTCTCGAGAAAACTAAAGGGAACTTCTACTTGGTAATCGAGAAGAGCGTTACCAATACCTGCCACGTCATATTTTTTGATATTCACCGCCACAGGTGGCCCATACCACCATTTTGGGGGGGCGATTGGCAATCCCAAGTTTAGAGGCATTTTTTTCGTTACTTTTGTATGCGCTTGAACTGAAATCACCTCCGCTATGGATATTTCGGTTAAGTCGTTAAAGCAGTGGAAGGCGGGCCCTGAGCTCGAGCGTGTTGTCATTTTAGTGAGCGTGAATAATTCGTCTCCCGCGCACATTCGAAAGCAAGTCAAGATTCTCGGAGAAGAGACAGCGCGTCGATTGGAAGGCGCGCTTTTGCGACTTCCCGAAGCGCCGAAGTTCAATTCCGAAATTTTTATAGGGAGCGTGGAATCGGGTTCCCCAGATCTTCATCTATTTGTTTTGCCCGAAGACACATCCGCTTTTTCTCTGCTCACTTTCAGTCGCGGCGTCGTGAAGTCGAGCCTTCTGCATTATGTGAAGTCGTATGGCGTGATCGTATTGGATCCTAAGGTGGAGGTAGGCATCACGGATGCCATCACTTCAGCAGCGGCGGCTCGCGTCTTTGCGATGCCAGAGTATGGAAGGAGATTGGCGAAGCGAAAGCCGTTTCAATTGAAAACGATGCGCTTCTTCGTTTCGAAACCGCAGGAAAAATTAGCGCAGGCCGCTTGGCTAATGTGTGAGNNGTGAGGGCACCAATTTGGTGAGAAGTTTGGGAATGCTTCCTCCCAATGAGTTGAATCCTGTCACCTACGGCGATCGCATTCGAAAGTTAGCGAAGGAAAATAAATTTCAGGTGAAGTTCTATTCCAATTTGGAATTGAAGAAGATGGGAGCGGGAGCTTTCACGGCGGTCGATCGCGGTAATCCTCAATCCAAAGGTGGAATTTACGAACTCACTTACGCGCCTTCGAAAGCAAAGAATAAGCAGTGGGTTACGTTTGTTGGAAAGGGACTTTGCTTCGACACCGGCGGCTACGACATCAAAACGCAGGGCTATATGGTAACGATGAAAGGCGACATGCAGGGCTCAGCTCTTGCGCTTGCAAATCTCATCACCGCTGCAAAGTTAAAATTGCCATTGAAGATGAAAGCTTACTTGGCAGTGACAGAGAACCTGATCTCTCCGGTGGCCTATCGTCCCGATGAAGTGGTGACAGCGCTCAATGGTCTCACCATTGAAGTAATCAATACAGATGCCGAGGGACGAATGGTGCTCGCTGATACCTTGGCCTTGGCATCTCGCGGGAAGCCCGAACTCATCATGAATTTTGCAACGCTTACGGGCATGGCGAACTATGCGATCGGACAAAATTATTCGGCGGGATTTACGAATCGCGAAAGGTTGCATTCAAAAATTATCGAAGCTGGTCGTAGAAGTGGAGAGCGCGTTTGGACTTTTCCGTTGGATAAAGATTATGCAAAGGCACTTGAATCGCCGATTGCAGATATTCTCCAATGTACGAAGGGCCGCAGTCCTGATCACATCATGGCGGCGTACTTTTTAAACTTATTCGTCGAAAAAGAAATCGATTGGATTCATATCGATATGTCCGCCGCAGATAAAGAAGGTGGACTGGCGCATGTGGATACNNGATTTGGCGTGCGCTGGAGCATGCAGTTTTTGAAGGACCGGTACAAAGTTTAGGGACGAAGATGAAGCTCATTATCGGGTCCAAAACAGTTTCGACCTGGTCAATCCGTCCTTGGATGGTGATGAAATACTTCAAATTGCCGTTCGAAGAGATTCTGATCCCTCTGGATCAAATGTATACGGGCACGGAAATCGCTAAGTATTCGAAGGCGGGAAGGGTTCCCATCTTAATAGACGGAGACGTGAAGGTTTGGGATTCGCTGGCGATCTGCGAATATTTGGCCGAGACGGTGGGGACGGAAAAAAATTTGTGGCCGGCGGATCGACAGCAGAGGGCGTGGGCCCGATCCATTTGCGCGGAAATGCATTCGGGATTTACTGCCATGCGGGAACACCTTTCCGCTGAGTTCTTGAAAGAGGGTCTCCCGTATCCCAAAAATGAGGCCGTCTTGAAGGATTTGGCCCGTGTGAAGGCCATTTGGACGGAATGCATCGGTCATCCTGCGCGGAACGCGAAATCCTGGGGACCTTTCCTTTTTGGAGATTTTTCGATAGCGGACGCGTTCTTTGCACCCGTGGTGAGTCGCTTTCGAACCTATAGCGTGGAGATGGACCCGACCTGCGCCGCCTACGCAGAAGCGATATGGACCTTACCTGTTTTTCAGGAATGGCTTGAAGGCGCGCGTAAAGAAGTTTAGCTTTGTCAGGATTGTTCGGATTCGCCGTGCGCTTCCGACAATAAGTTTGTGACATATATGCGAGCTGGATAGCCGAACTGCTACGTAAGCTCGCAGTTCGGGGGGTCGTAGTTCAGTTGGTTAGAACG
>DDSI01000274.1 GCA_002343335.1 Bacteriovoracaceae bacterium UBA2394 | reverse complement strand
GTTTGGAACCAACGATCGCCCGAACAATGTGGATCAATTGTTCAATTTGACCTCGACCTCTGGGATGGGCAAATCCATCCGAGGCGATCGCGAAGGGCGTTCTTACGAAGCTAGTTTTGTTGGTGTGGCCCATGATGCCTTTCCGGGCGATCCCGAAGTGATCGCTTCGATGAAAGCGGCTCTTGCCCAAACGCCTGTTTCTCGTACCGATGTCGCCGTCGCAGATTCCGGAGTGCGACCTCCAGTAGAATTAGCACTCGCCAGTGGGAGCTTACCGGAAGGCGTGATGCCAGTGGATTCCGCCCAGCAAAGACAAGCTGCTGCCGCGGCTGCAAATTTCAGCCCCGTCATTGGCGATCCGGAAGAGAATTCATTTTTTGGCTGCGCGATTCAGCCTCAATCGACTATGAACATGCCCAATATCATTCTCGCGATGGGAATCCTGATGGCCGCCATCGGCCTCACGCTCATTCTCAGACGTCGACTTTCGGCAAAATCTTAACGGTCGCCGAATATTCTTCGATCATCGTCTGTAAAATTTCCCCGACGGGCTTCACATCGTGAATGAGCCCAGACGACTGACCTGCACACCAGACATCTTTGTACGTGGGAACCTGCGCCGCACGATCCATCAACTTCATGCCGCGATATTGAACGAGCATCTTATAGTATTTTCGAATCGATCGGTTGTTACTCAAGAATCGCTCAAACATATTTTGCTTCAACCCCCATTTCTTAACGTACGGGGTTTGAATGACAGAACAAGGTGTGCCCGAAATTTTCTCGGTGTAGACGATGTCCTCCACCTTGGCCTTCACGATCGCCTCTTTATATTGATTGTTCACCGGCGCTTCTTTGGAAGCGATGAAGCGCGTGCCTACGCTCACCGCATCCGCCCCCAAGGCGAGCATGGCCGCCATGCCTTTTCCACCGACGACTCCTCCTGCAGCCACCACGGGAATTTTAAATCGCTCTTTCAGAGCGGGAATGAAAACAATGGGCGTCACTTCTCCTGCGTGACCGCCTGCGCCCGCGCATACGGCGATCAATCCATCCGCTCCGAGGTCCACAACCTTCTGCGCAAACTCCATATTGGTGACATCGCAGTAAACTTTCGCGCCGTTCTTGTGCGCCTCCGTAATCACCTCCTTCGGATTCCCCAGCGAGGTGATGTAAAATGGAACGCCTAGATCCAAGCAAACTTTCAAATGTTCTTTGGCGTAGGGATTCGTTTTTTGAACAATCAAGTTTGCGCCGTAAGGTTTCTTCGTACCCACGCGAATTTTTTGGAATCCCTCTTTGAGTAAATCCGTCGTTCTAAAATTCAATGTGGGCACCGCGCCGATGGCTCCGTGCTCGGCCGCAGCAATCAACATGTCAGGGCCGCTCACTAAAAACATGGGAGCCACGAGAATGGGTAAGTCAATTCCTAGATCCTTGGTGAATGCAGTCTCAATCTTCATGTAACGCTATCGTAACGAAATTTCGTTTATGAGCCGAAGAGATTTCGAGATACGCTGAAGATATGGCGTCGAAAAAGCGAGTCCTGTTTCTGATCGGTGGAAAATCCGAAGAGCACGAAATTTCTCTCATTTCTTCCAAGCACATCCTAGAAGCCCTCGATAAGTTGAAGTTTGAGCCCTTGGTCGTAGTAATCGATAAAGGCGGCGCGATGTTTCATGTGAGCGTCGAGGATGTGATGAAGACGCCTCGAAATCCTCGCGAAGTGAAAACGCCGAAGGGCGAGCTCATTTCCATTCAGCCCTTTTCAGCGGCAGGGTCGAAACCGAAGATCCTCGTTGGCGGCCGCTCGTATGAATTTGATGTCGCCTTTCCCGTGTTGCATGGACCGGGCGGAGAAGATGGAAGCATTCAGGGACTCTTTGAATTCTCGGGCGTTCCGGTCGTGGGCTGCGATGTAAAGTCTTCGGCAATATGCATGGACAAAGGAGTGACGAAGCGCCTTTGCGCTTTGGCCAACCTACCCGTAGCGGCCTTTGAAGAAATTTATAAAACGGACGATTACAAAAAGTATCAGCCCACGAATTTTCCCCTTTTTGTGAAGCCGGCGAGACTCGGGAGTAGCATCGGTGTTTTCAAAGTGAAGTCGCAAGCCGAGCTCACGCATGCTCTCACCGAAGCCTTCAAGCTGGATGAAAAAGTTTTGGTGGAAGATGCCGTCGTAGGACGCGAGATCGAAGTCGCGATTTTGGGGAATCGCGGTGATCTCACCGTGAGTCCAGCAGGAGAGATTCGCATCAAGACCGAGTTTTATTCCTACGATGCCAAGTATGTCTTAGAAGATGCGGCCGAACTCATTTATCCGGCGCCCCTTCCTCCCGAGCAGTTGAAACAGTTGCAGGCGTTGGCAGTGGGCGTGTTCAATGCGCTCGAATGTTCCGGTATGGCGCGCCTCGACTTCTTTTTGCGGCAGAGCGATGGGCAGTTTCTGCTCAACGAGGTGAATACAATCCCAGGATTTACCCCCATCAGCATGTATCCAAAGCTCATGCAGCTCGCGGGAGTGGGGTATTCGGAGCTGATCACGCGATTAATTAACCTCGCTTCGCGGTAATAACGGGCCTCGCGCTGCATCGCCATCGATCCGCAATTCGGATTACTGACCTCTCTAGTTGCTTACCCCTCATTTTGAGGCAATAAATAGAGGGTGCCACGTCCTAAGGCCCCAGTTAAAACCGCGCTTTCACCTGAAACGGCTTGGGCGCCTTTGCAAAAGCCCGACTGGTTCCGCATCAAGCTTTCCGAGAGCGATCGCTATAAAACCATCGATGGTTTGGTGAAAGAGCATGGCTTGGCCACCGTCTGCCAGGAGGCGCGCTGCCCTAATATTTATGAATGTTGGAATTCGGGAACGGCGACCTTCATGTTGATGGGCGACACCTGCACGCGCGCTTGTAAATTTTGTCATGTGAAGACGGGTAGGCCGAACGCACTTGATCCCTTGGAGCCGCTTAAGATTGCAGGCTCGGTGAAGACGCTCAATTTGAATTACGTCGTTCTCACCAGCGTGAATCGAGATGAATTGCCTGATGAAGGCTCCAAACATTTTGCGGACACGGTTCGGGAGATCAAAAAGATGAACCCGGCCGTTAAAGTGGAGACGCTCACGCCTGATTTTCGGCGGACGCAAGAAACTTCCATTCAAACCATGCTGGAGTCTGGCGTGGATGTGCTCGCTCACAATATTGAAACGGTGAAGCGGCTCGCACCGAGTGTGCGCGATGCGCGATGTCGCCAGGAGATTTCGCTCCATTATCATCGCCTGGCCAAAAAATTGAGCCCCACCATTTTCACGAAATCTTCCATCATGCTCGGCCTCGGTGAGGATATGCATGAAGTTTTGGAATCCATGAAAGAACTTCGCGATGTGGACGTGGATATTTTGACCTTGGGTCAATATTTACAGCCCACCAAAAACCACCATCCGATCGTTCGATATTTTCATCCCGATGAATTTAAAGAATTGGAAGCGCGCGGTTTGGAAATGGGATTCAAGTTTGTCGCGGCAGGACCCATGGTTCGTAGCAGCTATCGAGCCGCAGAATTTTTTGTAGAAAGAATGTTAAACGAAAGGATCCAGATCTATGGGAACGTTTAAATTGCCTGAGTTAGGTGAAGGATTGGCCGAGGGAGAAATCGTCTCTTGGCGAGTGAAGGAAGGCGACACGATTCAAGCCGATCAGACGATGGTGGAAGTCATGACGGACAAAGCCACCGTCGAAGTTCCCGCGCCGCGCTCCGGTGTCGTGAAAAAACTTTATTACAAGGCGGGGGATATCGCGAAGGTGCATGCGCCGCTGATTGATATCGAGGAGACGGGTTCAGCAGAAGCTTCAGCGCCGAAAGCGGAAGCGAAGAAAGAAGAAGCAGCACCCAAGGCGGAGGCGGCGCCAAAGGCGGAAGCTGCTCCAAAGAAGGAGCAGAAAACTTCCGCTCCGCCATCATCGTCACCCAAAGAGACTTCGGGAGAGCGAGTCTTGGCATCCCCCGCGGTGAGAAAAGCAGCCCGGGAATTGAATGTGGATCTCTCAAATGTGCAAGGCAGTGGCGATCGTGGGCGCGTGCTTCGCGGCGATCTCGTTAAAGTGGGGACGACCGCTGCGACGATGTATAAAGCGGGTTTGGTCAAATCGAATTTGGAAGAGCGAATTCCCTTCGTCGGCATTCGGAGAAAAATTTCAGAGCATTTGACCGAGTCGCACAACAAAGCCGTGCATTTCACACACTTTGATGAAGTGGACTTCACGGAGATCATGGCGCTTCGAGATGAGATGAATAAATTTGCTGAAAAAGCCAACTTGGGAGTGAAGCTCAGTTACTTGCCGTTTTTCATCAAGGGTTCTATTTCCGCGATGAAGAAATTCCCCATTTTAAATTCCAGCTTGGATGAAGAGCGAAATGAAGTGGTGATTAAGCACTACTATCATTTTGGGATTTCCGTTCAGACCGACAATGGCCTCATGGTGGGTGTGGTGCGAGATTGTGATCAAAAAGACGTGTTTCAACTCGCTCGAGAGATCAAAGAAGTCGCGGATCGCGCGCGCACAGGCAAAGCCAGTTTGCAAGATCTCACCGGCTCGACAATTACGATCACCAACCCGGGAAATATTGGAGGGCTATACGCTACGCCTATCATCAATTACCCAGAGTCCGTTATTCTTGGAATGTTCCAAATCAAGAAGCGCCCGATCGTCAAAGAAGTGAATGGCGATGATGTCATCGTGTCCCGGCCCATGATGTACACCAACATCACTTGCGATCATCGCATCGTGGATGGCGCAATCGCGGCGGGTTACATGCGCCTTTTCTGTGAATACATGGAGAATCCCGCGCGAATGGCCTTCGTATAAATTTTTAATGGATGGATGGAGTAGAGGTTATGAAAAAATTTGATTCAGTAGTGATTGGTGCGGGTCCGGGCGGTTATGTGGCTGCCATTCGATTGGCTCAGCTTGGAAAGAAAACAGCGTTGATTGATCGCGATAACTTGGGCGGGACGTGCTTAAACTGGGGCTGTATTCCTTCGAAGGCGCTCATTCATGCGGCTCATTTGTATGAGACGATGCATCACTCCGCTAAAGAGATGGGATTTTCGTTCAAGGATCTCGATCTCGATATGAAAAAATTGGTGCAGTGGAAGGACGGCGTCGTTCAGAAGCTCACCGGCGGGATCGGCGGACTTTGCAAGCGCCATGGAATTGAAGTGTTCATGGGCACGGCGGAGTTTAAATCGGCGAAGCAATTGGATCTCACGCTGAATGACTCTTCTAAAAAAGAGACCATTGAATTTGATCAAGCGATCATCGCTACCGGTTCGGAGACGGCTTCACTCCCTGGACTTGCGATCGATGGAAAAAAATTCATCACCAGCAAGGAAGCGCTGAATCTTCAAGAAATTCCCAAGAAAATGATTTTAATTGGTGGCGGTGTGATCGGTCTTGAACTCGGTTGTTTTTATTCCATGCTTGGAACGAAAGTGACCATTTTGGAATACGCAAATCAGTTGTTGCCTGGAACGGATCTGGATTTGGTGAAAGTTGTCGAAAAATCCATGGTGGCCAAAGACGCAGAGATCTTCACGGGGTTTAAAGTTCAAGGTGGAGAAATCAAGGGTAAGAATGCGGTGGTAAAAGGTACGGCGGCAGATGGAAAGGCTATGAGCTTTGAAGCCGATGTTGTTTTGGTGAGTGTGGGCCGCAGGCCTTTTACGAAATTTCTTTCTCCTGAAAAAACGGGAATCAAATTGGATCCCAAAGGTTTTGTGACCGTGAATAAATCACTTCAAACCTCTGTGCCGCATATTTATGCAATTGGGGATGTTACCCCTGGCCCTGCGTTAGCGCATCGAGCTTCGCATGAGGCCGTGATAGCCGCTGCTCACATGGCGGGAGACAAATTCGCGCAAGTGGATTACCGGGTGATCCCGGGTGCAATCTTTACGGAGCCGGAAATTGCGTCGGTGGGTCTCACCGAAACTGAAGCGAAGGCCAAAGGTCTCGATGTGAAGATCGGCAAGTTTCCGTTCGCAGCGCTGGGTCGGGCTCTTGCGAATCAGGCCTCTGATGGATTTTGCAAATTGATTGGCGATGCAAAGACCAATGATTTGCTCGGCATGCACGTCGTTGGAAAAGATGCTGGAAATATTATCGCTGAAGGCGCTCTTGCGATTGAAATGGGAGCAAGCATTGAAGATTTGGCGATGACCATACACACGCATCCCACTTATCCCGAAGCGATAATGG
>DDSI01000054.1 GCA_002343335.1 Bacteriovoracaceae bacterium UBA2394 | reverse complement strand
AAATATAAGCCACTGAAGGTCGCTTAACAAAACCGAGAGAGGGGATCGGCATGTCGGGGGGAATATTATCTACTTTCGTGTGGACGGCGCTTGTTGCGCAGAGCATTCCGACCGAGGGCGGGCTCAAGGTCGCCTTTATGGGAGACTCCGGCGCGGGCGTCTCAGGAAGAAAAGTCTTCAATCTCGTGAAGTCGGAAGGTGCCCACCTCGTCATTCATGAGGGCGACTTCGATTACGAAAATGATCCCGACGCATTTGAATCTGCGATTAACGATANNCACGACCTGCTCAAATGGAAAACCTATCAAAAGAATTTTCAAGCGCGATTGAAGAAGAATCCTGAAGCAAAATGCTACGGCGATCTCGGCGTAAAGTCCTACTGCACTTATCGCGGTCTATTTTTTCTGCTCTCCGGAGTGGGCACAAAAGGATGGCTTGGACACCATCGCTACATTGAAAAGACGCTCGAAAGCTCCAATCATCGATGGAGAATTTGTGCCTGGCACAAGAATCAGCGTTTAATGCAAGTGGGAGGAAAAGGAGATGGCACCGGCTGGACTCCCTATGAGCTCTGCCGCAAAAATGGTGCGATCATTGTCACGGGACACGAGCATTCCTACGCCCGCTCTCATCTTTTAAAGAAAATGGAACAGCCTGAAATTGTTCATACGAACTCGCTCTTGGAAATTGGACTTGGTCAGACATTCGCCGCGGTCGTAGGCACGGGAGGTCGAGCCATTCGACCGGCGAAGGACAAGTTGGATCAAAATCCTTGGTGGGCATCGGTCTACACCAAAGACCAAAATGCTAAGCATGGCGCACTCTTTTGCACCTTTGCCGACTCGTCCCCCGATCACGCGTCCTGTTATTTCAAGAATGTGGAAAATGAAATGATCGATGAGTTTCAGCTTCTTTCTACTCATTGAGATTCCCGCTTGCTCTGGCTCACAAGCCTGATAATACTCGCCGTCATGGGTTTTTCGGGGTGTCGCCCTCTGGGTTTTTTGGTCGTCGTTATCGCGCTTACCAGCTCCTCTCTTCAAGCCCATAAATCGGTCGAATTCATAGATGCCCATCTTCAAAAATGTGCGGAACTCATTGAAGGAATGGGCAAAGCCATACAGAAAAATCACCAAGAACTTGCGGGATCGCTCGCTGAATTACTTCACAAAGAGTTGAGTAAGGCGCATCCGAAATCGTGGATGGATGTAATGGCGCTTCAATCGAAATATGAGCGCACTATGCCTCTCGAGTTTCTAGATGAAATGAATAACGGCTATTCTTTAAATCCCATCCGCGAGGAGATTGAAAAGTTTTATGCCGCGCTCTTTGGCGCGAAACTTCAGGTCATGCAACAACTTCAAGTTATGATGTTTGATCCGGAAGCCTTTGGAAAACAAGCTGAACGAAGAGCGATTGAAGAACTCATTTTCGCCGTTCTCGATCCCAGCCTTCCTCATCACGCAGCAACCTATTTGACGAGAGCTTTGGACTCCCCCTTCGATGAAAATGCCGAACTCGTCGCCTCCAGCATTTGGACCCTCTCATTGGCTTTGCAACGAAAGCTTGGGCAGGATGATTTGCCGGAGAATGCTCGCAGTCATTACGAAGAAGCGCGAGCGACGCTCATGAGTCGAGCGAATCGCTCAGCAATTCGTCGAGCGGAGAACCTGGAAAGAAAATTGAATGCGTATCGCAAAAATCATGCTCACTTCCTAGGCGTGAATGGGCCTAATTTATTTGATGCGGAAGATTCTCTTCGTTCGCGCGCTCAGATGAGTGAAAAGGAATCCAAGTTATTACTGAAAGCGGTTTATGAAGTTCAAGGCTGGGGCTCGCATCCCGACGAGATGATGACCGAGGTGGGACTACATTTCATACATGATCCGCGTTCTGCAGTATCGGGGCCAACAGCGATTGAGTTTAATACACATGCTTATACCATCTTAAGTCCCGATCTCATGTGGGTGCTCGAAGGCACGGACAATGATGCCATTGAAGCTGTATGCCGATTGACGGCAGCCTTCGAAATTCTTTTAAGAAAGACGTCTTCTACCGACTCCGCGCGTATTCTAAAGCGTTATGAAGAGGATGTAAGAGAGGCGAGAGCTAAGTTTGAACTGGAGAAGCCAGAGCGAATTCGAGCGATGATCGAACTTATTCTCGCTCGAGATTTAGATGCAGTTCTTCAAAGTGTGGACGATCTTATGATGGACGCCGAAGACGTGGGCATCGATGTGTTGGATTACCATAAATTTTATTATTCTTTGCGAGGCCAACCCACGCCGAGTGCGCCTGAGGGCTACACGCTTCACGAAATTGCGGAACTCGCCGGCAAATCCGACATTGCGAAAGCCCTCTTAGAGAAACTTCCGAAGCCGACTCGAGCTTCACGACAATCCGCGGGGAATGATTCGCCCTAAATCCGTTCCACTTCTCAATCAATCAGCCGCGGGTAGCAGTTTTACAGTAAGAATTTCCGGCGGCGTGTTGCCACGAGCAGAGATAAGATTTGAAAAATCAAAAAGCACGGTTCCATATCCCGAGACAACGCCGATCGAAGTTCCCGATTCTGAGAAGAGAATCCGATAAACTCGTCCATCATCATTGGAATGAGGCCTTTGACTTCTGTAGGGAATTCGAAAATCTTTGTTCAGAATATCAGGAGCACTGAGAGTGAGATATTGATTGTCCGCCGAAGCGAGCAAGATTTTTCCCTCGTTGGTAATAAACTGGGCATTCGTCTGTCCAACAAGAAATCCATCCTTCCATGAAAAAACATTGGGAAGTTCTGTCGGATGACTGAGATCCCATCTCACAAAAAAACTGCGTTCCCGTTGTGTTGGAACAGACCCCTTTTTTCGTGTATTCCAATTGATCATTTCGTTGAGCATTCCTCGAGCGCTTAACCACTGATGATTAGGACTGACTTCAAGATCTAAAACTTTGAGTTCGAGAGCCTCCCCCTGGAGAGGATCTCTTGGGTCCGATCTCAATACTTGTTCAACATGTTTAAGCAAATCTCTATTCGTTATCATTTCGATACCCTCGTAGGTCGGAGCCTTTCTAAGCGTTAACGCACCTTGATTCTCTCCGGTTAAGATCAGCTCCAGATTCTTGGACTTGCCACGAATGGGGCCAAAAGTTTGAAAGGGTTTTAAGAGCGGATTTTCCGACTTCTGGGACGGATCAAGCCTCCAGAGCGCGCCCACATCTCGATCGATTTTGCTAAATGTTCCGAGGAGCCATTGTCCATCATCTGAGATGCCTTTCACCGTAAACGGATCTCGTCTTTTGCCCTTATCACCCGGCGGCATTTCCAGCTGATAGAGCGACGGAGATTTCGGATTTGAAGTATCGACGATTTGCACATGGTGAACTCGTCCATCGTCGAGAGAGCCTCCCAAAGCGATAAATTTCTCATTGGCCGATGTTGCAAATGATCTCATCAAAATTTTATTGGCAGTGATGGGAGAAATTTCATCTCCCTGGTTAATTTTCTTTGAATGGGCAGGTGTCTTTGGGCCGACCATATAGAGA
>DDSI01000245.1 GCA_002343335.1 Bacteriovoracaceae bacterium UBA2394 | reverse complement strand
CTCGTGCACTCCATGTGGAAGCCGGTTCCCGGAAGATTTAAAGATTATATCGCGATGCCTAAGGCAAACTTATATCAGAGTTTGCATACCACGGTTGTTGGCCCTTTGGGGGAGCGAATCGAAATTCAAATTCGCACGAGAGAAATGCATGAGATCGCGGAGCGAGGAATTGCAGCGCATTGGACCTATAAAAAGGACGGAAGCGTGGAGAGTGCAGACGTCTCGCGATTTGCTTGGCTTCGAAAGCTCGTCGAGGACCAGGAAACCGTCAAAGATCCAAATGAGTTTATTAAGACATTGAAAATCGACCTCTTTGAAGAAGAGGTTTTCGTCTTTACGCCTCGCGGGGATGTGATTTCTCTACCGAAAGGCGCCACACCTGTGGATTTCGCCTATTCGATTCACTCGAAAGTGGGGGATCGATGCGTGGGCGCCAAGGTGAATGGCCGCATTGTTCCTCTCCGGGAAAAGCTGAAATCAGGGGATGAAGTTGAAGTGATTACTTCCGAAGCACAGTCTCCTCGAAAAGATTGGCTCGACTTTGTCGTCACGAGTCGAGCGCGCGCGAAGATTCGTCAAATTGTAAAAAAAGAGCAGCGCGAGCGATCCCGAGAAATGGGAGTGAAATTACTCGAGCGCGAACTGAAGCGGGTGGGATTGAACCTGACTAAACTTACAAAAGACGGAAAGCTGCAGGAACTCTCGCCTATGGTGGGGGCGTCAGGTGAAGAAGACCTTCTCATTAAGGTGGGCTACGGAAAACTTCTTGCGTTGGATGTGGCTCGAGCATTTGCAAAGGAAATTCTCGGAACGGAGTCGGAATCGGAAGCGAGCGGAGCGGCGGCGGAAGGCATATTGCAGGAGCACCGAGATGCCGATGCGAGTTTTATTCAGAAGGTTTTTAAGAAAGCTCGCGAGCGGCAAGGAACAACTTCTCCCGTTCGTGTCCAGGGCATTGACAACATGCTCATCCGATTTGGCAAGTGCTGCAGTCCCATTCCGGGGGAAGCGATCGTGGGTTTTGTAAGTCGCGGTCGTGGTATCAGTGTGCATTCGGCGGAGTGTGAAAAAGCCTTGGCCTTCGATCCCGAGCGAAAAGTGGATTTGGAATGGCAGCGCGGCGCGGCTGAAGAATTTAGAGCAAGCATCAAAGTTCATGTGATCGATAAGCCTGGCATTTTAGCGCAAGTAACCAAAACCATCTCGAACATGGACGGCAATATTACCTACGCGAATGTTGCAACGACGCGCGATAAGCGTGCCACGATCTCACTCGAAGTGGTGATCAAAGATCTGAGTCATTTGCAGAGTCTTTTACATGCCATTGAAAAGATTGAGGGCGTTGTCTCCGCGGAGCGAAGCCGAAACTAACTTTGCCGGCTGACAATTTTTGTCGCGAAAATTTTTCATATATCTCCTAATAATCCTTGGAAATTCAATTACTTAAAGGTGGCATAACGCTTGCTATTTTTGGGGTCAGAGGTGGTTATGTTGAGACAGGGTGCATTCTCAATTCTTCTTTCCTTTTTATTGATCGCTTGCGGTGCAAGTCAATCTATCGAGGGTCCGGAGACGACCAATCTGAACGAAGACGTTTTGGCTCTCGAAGAAATCACACTGAACGGAGCGGGGTCCGTAGGCATTTTCGATCCCAGTGTTGCCAGGGAAGATGATCAATCCCCAATCTATATGGCTTATTCATCCGTAGAGATACCTACATCGGGAACCGATAACTTTGCAGTTTCCACTCAGCTCGCCAAATCGACGGACGAAGGCAAAACATGGAGCAAAGTTGCTGACATCGTGTCTGCTCCTGAAGTGACGACGACTTTTAGTGGCGTCGAAAAGGGTATTTGGGGGCATGAAACTTCTAACCTCTTTTACGATTCCACCGCAACGGATCCCAACAAGCGATGGGTCTTGATCGGAGTTCGCCTGCTCACTCTCCGACGGGGATTCAATGGAGGGGACGGTCGAGAATTTGCCCATTCTTGGATCAGCTTACGACAGGCGGCTACTGCTGAGGGGCTGGCGTCGGCTCCTGAAACTAAATGGTTTGCAGGAAGTTTGTTGAGTTCGCTTAGCGATACCGCGGGGGGCAGTACGCAGACTCCCGTGGCAGGTCCTGCAGCTATTCAGATCTCAAATGCGATTCTTCCTCAGCTAAATTCCTTCCCAGGAACCGTGATCGCCGAGCCAAGTTTGATGATTCAAAATGGCAAGGTTCACCTCGCGTTGCAGGTCGTTACTCCTCCACCTTTTTTTAGCAAAAAAATTCACATTCTCCGCTGTGATACCACGCCCTGCGACTACACGAATTCTGCGGCGTGGAGTTACGTGGGCAACGCATTTCAGTCGGAAACCGGAATTAATTTAATCGGCAGTGGGAATAGGGCAGCGCCGGAATTGGTTTCTCAAAACGGCAAAGTTTTTGTCATTGTTACCGGCACAACCGATACGCCATGGGCCTCTTATTATGCAGGTTGCAAGGTTTACAAATATGAAGATTTTTCAAATCTGACGCTTTCTCTTGAGCCCACGCTCGCCAATGGAATCGAAGTAGGAAAAAACGCTGTCGCCTCTCTCAGTCTCCGCGTGGATGACAATTTCCATGGTGCTTGTTCCTACATGCCAGGGCTCTCAGGAGGGATGTTGGTGAGTCGCTTCTTTCACGACGCATCGAATGTGAACCAGTCTCGCTTTAAGATTTATAAGACCAATATCTTTAAGGTCTTTGACCAGTAATATGCTGTAACTCCTTGAATTCTCCTGCGGATTCCTATTTTACGGCGAGGCGTTAAAGTTTTTGCCGGAAATGACCGATAGACGGAAGAGAGAGGGGGAGCAGCATCCCGTGACCGTCTGCGGAAAGTGCCAAACGCCAAGTCAGCCTCAGGCCAATTTTTGCCACCTTTGCGGCTGCATGCTTAGGCCCTTTTGCGTCTTATGTCGCATTGAATTGCCCAATCCTTCGCACTTTTGCTTCAAGTGCGGTCATTCGATTTCCTCAGTGCCAGCTCCTTCCACTTCAGTCGCGCCGAAATCTGAACAACCTCTTTTAACAGAGATCATTCCCGATCAATTGAAAGCAAAATTTAACGATGCCCACGCAGCGATTGTGAGCGAGCGGAAGTTAGTGAGTATCGTCTTTGCAGACGTGAGCGGTTACACCGCCATGAGTGAAAAAATGGACGCCGAGCGAGTAGCAGACATTATGAATGCCTGTTTTCGCCGACTTGGAAAAGTAATCTACGAGCATGAGGGCTATATCGATAAGTTCATGGGCGATTGCATCATGGCGCTTTTCGGCGCTCCTATCGCACATGAAAACGATTCTGAACTCGCCATCGAATGCTCGCTGAAGGTTCTAGAGGAACTGGAGGCCTTCAACCGAGAGCACGGTCTAAATCTTGGCATGAGTGTTGGAATCAATTCCGGAATGGTCATCGCAGGAGGAGTGGGTACGGATCGAAAAGCGGATTACACGGTGATGGGAGATGCCGTGAATGTGGCCCAAAGACTTCAAAGCTCTGCCCAACGTGGGCAAATTCTCGTGAGTAAGAATATTTTCAAAGTTTGTGAGTCTAAATTCGATTTCGAAGGATTGAGTCCAATTAAAGTGAAGGGAAAAGAAGCTCCCTTAGACGTTTACTCCGTGTTGCAGAAAAAAAAGAGCGAGTTGCGGGAAAAAGGACTTCAAGCGGGCTTCACTAAGCTGGTCGGGCGAGATCGAGAGGTCCAGATCATTCAGCATCGGATCGATTCTCTTGCTAAATCGGAAGGACACACGCTTTTCATCACGGGCGAGCCGGGGATCGGAAAATCTCGAATTAAGCACGAACTGAAAAAAATGAATTCAGAGCGTCACTATCATTGGTTCGAGGGAAAGTGTACTTCCCTTACGCGCGAAACTCCTTATTTCGTGTTCATGGATCTTCTAAACTCAATGTTTGGGATCGATCCGAAAGCGGATTTGGATTTGCAGCGCCAACGTTTTCGAATTGTGGAAACGCTTGGAATTGAGCCGTTGTCGATTAATTTACTTTCTCAATTCTTAGGAATTCCGCTGGAGAATCAGGAGCCCATTCGTCTCGATGCGAAACAGCGTCAGCGTGCGCTGTTTGTGGCAATCGCATCGGTTGTGAAAGCCCTCTCTCGGGGTAAGCCGATGACTATTTTTATCGAGGACCTCTCTTGGATGGACCCCCTTTCAAAAGATCTCTTTGAGCATCTGCTGGAATCTTTGGGTCATGAGCCGATATTCATTGTATCGAGCTATCGCAATGATTTTGAAAATCCGTGGCTTACTTTTGAAAATACTTCTGAAATGCATCTAAAAGCTCTTGGCCCCGATCAGATTTTGGCTCTGGCGAAGCACATATTGCATGCGGATTCGATCCCGAAAGAAATTGCTGAGCTGCTGATCCAGAAGAGTGATGGGAATCCTCTATTCGTCGAAGAAATTTTAAAGAGCCTCATTGATGCTGGCAAACTAGTGCGGGATGCCGCGGGGTGGAGGCTTGCCATAGAGGGAATGGCGCTAGAGATTCCTCATACGGTTCAGGGAATTATCGCATCTCGTATCGATCGACTGCGAGAGGTCGATAAACAAGTCCTTCAATATGCTTCGGTCATTGGAAGAAGATTTAGTGACTCTCTACTTTCTAACGTGACGTGCTTCGGTGCTGAACTATTTGAAGCACTTAAATTCTTGCGTAAGAAGGAATTAATTTTTGAGGTATCTTCAGACAGCGAAGAAATCATTTATATGTTCAATCATGCTCTCGTTCAGGACGTTGCCTATCAGAGCATTCTTCAAAAGACGCAGAAAATTTATCACCACAAGGTGGCGGAAGTGATGGAGGGGATTACTCGAAGTTGGCCAGAATCCAAACGACAGACCTCCTTTGAAGTGATGGCGCATCACTATGTCGCCGCCCAAGATTTGGAGAAATCGATCCATTATCTAACGGAGAGCGGCCGAGTGCTTGCGGAAAATTATGAAAATGATGGCGCACTAAAGACATTTGAGCGCGCTCTTCATATGCTCGAAGAGGCGAAGACTTTTACCGGAGATCGAGAGAAGGTGCATGTCGACCTTTGCTTTCGANNGCTGAAGAGTACCAACGAAAAATTCTCGATCAGGGAAGCGCAACCTCCGATCTTCATTTGTTGACTCGTGCTACACGTCGACTTGGCGAGATCCGACGAAAACGGGGTGAGTTTGAGGATGCGTTAACGCTATTGCACGAATCTCTGCAGCATGCGGTGGAGCAAGACGATCTCGAAGGACAAATTCTCACTCGGAAGAGTCTTGCAAATACTTACAAACATATGAGTCGTCTCGATGAAGCACTCGATTTTTTTAAGAAAGGTCTCGAGGGCTCGCGAATGTTGAGCCATAAAAAATTGGAAGCTGAGCATTTAAACGACATTGCGACATTACTCATTGAAAGGCATGAGCTTACGGAGGCAAAGGATCGATTGGAAGAGGCAGCCGAGATTATCCGCGGAGAGCCGGCTTTCCGTGCCATTCTTGTTTCAGTCATTCTCAATTTGGGTGTAGTAGCTTACTTTCAAAAAAATATTCAGTGGGCGATCGACCGTTTTCGAGAGGCAGCGAAAATTGCCGAACAGATTGGCGATGTCATGAATACGATGATTGCTCGGCACAACATCGGAGAAATGTTGATAGAATTTGGAGAATTCGAGCAGGCCTATCAAGAATTTGAAACATGTTTACACCTTGCTGAGAATGTCGGGAATGAGACCGAGAGGATTAACAACGCGATGCTTGTTGGATTCACAAAGACTAAGCTCGGAAAGTATGACGAAGGAGTTCTTCAACTCAGTGAAGTTATCGCCGAGTGCGAGAAGCGCGGCTACTGGAACTTTTTTTGTGAGGCTTCGATTTATCTAGGACGAGCCCATTGGGCTCGAAAGGATCGAGCTCAAGCGGAGGCTGCCTTTCATCGTGCCCTAAAGCGCGCTTTCGAATTGAAAAACCCGTCACTCATTCAGCGAACTCAAGAAGAAATTGAGAAGTTGAATCAAACTTCGGGAAAGAATGTTGAGGGGATTGCATGAGCGTCCAGTCACCCGATCTTTGGAAATCCTTAGACCAAATGTTTCTGACCCAGTCTTTGCCTGCGATCGTCTTGCAACTGAAGACGATGACCAAGTTGGATCAAGGCATGCAGGAACTTGCCCGCTCATCGCGAACGATGGCGGATCTTCATGGCGGAAATCCTAAGCCCGAGTCTAAGAGAAAGGCGATGGGCTATGCCCTGCTCGCTGGATTTTGTTTCGTGCGATTGAAACGATTTGCCGCCGCCGCAGAAATTTTGGATTGGCTCAAACGTGAGGCTTCTATGGCGGAGGCCCATCGAACTTTAGAGAATCTTGTGACACTGACGTTCTCGCAACCAAACTCAAGGTCCACAACGGGGCCGGTTCTGACGTCGATAGTGAATCCGAAAGAGGAAGAGGTCTCGGAGAGAATCGAGACAATCTCGACACCGCTTTTTTCAAAGTTGAATGTGGATGAGCTAAAAGCCGTTCTTTATAAATCGAAAGTTCTGCGGCTGAGAGAGAAGGACATCCTATTCAAAGAGGGGGACGCATCGAAATCCTTCTTCATTATCGCCGAAGGCGAAATGAAAGTGAAAGCGTCTCACTACTCCGATCGGATCTTGAAGGAGGGGGATTTCTTTGGAGAGATGGGGCTCTTGTCCGGGGATCCTCGTACGGGCACGCTCACGGCGCACTCCAAGGAAGTTCGCCTGATCGAGTTTTCATGGAACGATCTTCAGGAAACTTTCGCCATTCACCCCAAGGTCGAAAGGCGTCTTTTTCAGTTTTTCGCATGGCGGTTGTTTGAAAATCTTTCGGAGCGTCATCCCATCCTAAGTCCACTTACGCTGGAGGAGCGCCAAGATTTTTTCTATTTGGGAGAGCCGTATCACCGCGCCAGCGGCGAGCCGTTTCCCACCCAAACATCGGAGGGCGTGGCACTTATACTGCGAGGGGAAACCGCTGGTAAGTTCACGTCGATGGAGCCGCCCCTGGTAGCCGGTGTCACCGATATTTTGCTTTTTCCCGCTTACGCCTTGGAGAGAATTCAGAAAGAACTGCCTTCGATTTTCACGGTGATGAAGTCTTCCTCCGATGAATTTTCATTCGAAAAGATCGATGCTCTTTTCGAACTTTGATCCGAAAAAATGTAGTCGGAACAGCATGTTCCGAGTTTTTCGTGACGCTTTCTTTATTCTCGTCTAAGAAGTCGCCACCTATGCCTGTAAAAGAACAGTCCTATCGTAGTTGGTTGCTTGATGTATTCAATGTTCGGAAAGCTCAAACTCAAAACTATTCCCTGAGAGCTTTTGCTCGAGATCTGGCGATGAGTCCAACGGTATTGTCCGACGTACTCAATCGAAAACGACATCTCTCCCGAATGAATTTGGAGCGTCTGGCCGACCATCTTGGTTTGTCTCCGATTGAGCGGGAGCGAATTCTGTCCGAAATTCGATCCGAAAGACGGGAGACCCGTGCCGCTCAGAATCAGTTTGTCGAGTTGGCGGAAGACGAGTTTCGATTGATCGCCGATTGGTATCATCTTGCAATCTTAAATGTGATCATGCTTCCGCAGGCCGAAGCCACGGTTGCTTGGATCGCGACGCGACTCAATATTTCTGAATTTGAAGTAAAGGGTGCGCTCGAACGACTCGAGCGGATGCAAATGGTCGAGTGCCGCGGCGACCATTATTTTCGAGTGGGAGCCCATATCAATACGTCGCGGGACATTCCCTCCGCGGCGATTCAAAAACATCACACTCAGAATTTAATGCTCGCTCAAAAATCCCTCAGCCATGACGCGGTCGACGTTCGAGAATTTTCCTCAATGACGATGGCCGTGAATCCTCAGCAGCTAAGAGAAGCGAAGGAAATGATGACGCGATTTAAGCGTCGTTTGGCGAGACGAATGCAGCGGGGAACTTGTCAGGTAGTATACACGATTTCCATGCAGCTCTTTCCCGTCACGAAGCTTCAGGGGAAAAAGTCAAATCAAGGTAGCTACTCTCGAAGGATCAATTGAAAGGCCTGTCTATGTTTAAAAATCATTCACTGTTTAAGGTTTTGCACGTCGTTACAATACTCATCTGCGGGGCTTCGACTTCGCTTCGGGCGGGAGGCGATTCCGTCGGAAATGGTGGAGGCTATGTAGAAAGCCAGATCATGATTGCGCTTGGAAGCTTACCCCGTCATATCGNNATGGAAAGCTTTGCGGAATTTCTGCCCGAGAAGCAGCGATCTTAATTGCGATTCAAAAGAACATGCCTACGGAATTCGTCCGTAACGTAAATCTCGTAAAGTTTGAGACGGATCCCAAGCCCGAGATGTTCATGATGGATGGAGCGATGCGAATGGCCGTGACAGGATCGTCGATTGGTTCGAGTATTCATGTGAATGTACCCATGTTGTACATCACATCTCCTGTTCCCTATGTGTCGCCCATTTTACCGAAGCCGGTTCCGAGACTGGATTATGCAGGTGCAGTGGCAATGCTTATTCATGAATTTGCCCATCATCATGGGGTAAGAAATCATGCTGATGCGGATCGCCTGGGCGGAAAAGTTGCCGCCTTTCTTATGCGAAAGCGCCAAGTGTTAGAGCAAGTTGGCCTTATCTATACGCGTGTGATGATTCACCAAAGTCTTCCCTATGATCAAATTTTGGTGCAACGAGGCGAAGACATGGTGGATGTTACGGATTCAGTTACGGATGCGTTGGCTGCCCATTCAAATTGTTCCAATCAGACGAGAGCGGAGTTTTTAGAAACCATGGCCCTCAGCAATCTTCATTGGAGATCGTTTCAAAAGATATTTTCCCCGAATGAAGAAGGTGCGGTTGAAATGCAATTTAATATCGCCGCGTTTTGCGGAGGATTGCAGCATCCGGAACTGCAAGCGGTGATGTCCATGGGCGCTGACAAAGAAATAGCTATCAAGATTCTTGATTGTTCTAAGGATTCAGCCTTCTGCCATTGATCGCTTCTTCTCTTGAAAAAAAAAGAGAGAAGCGGAGGTATGGAGGAACTCCCGCTTCTCTCAGGGTGTATGCGTTGACAGGGCTGTATTTTTTTTGTTCGTCCGAATTCTAATTTCTCAAAAAGAACTCCGGACGCACGCTCACTTATATTGCACATGCCATGCCAAGCAGGCGGTTGGATGGGTCGGGCTATAAATGGGTTTAAATAGGTTTACGGGCTGAATTATCCGGTTTCAGTGCACACATCCGAACACATGAATAAATAGTTCAAACAAGCTTCGTCGATCCTGGGCAGATTTGCCTTCCTGCCGGCATGTCGTTTGTTACAATTTAGAGGCAATCTTATGAATCGAAAATCTCCCGACGTCTTTGACTATCTCGACTACCGAGAGTTTCTAAATGCCATTTTTGAACATCTTCGTGACACGTCTTCATTTACCGTTCGCGCGTTTGCGGCTCAGGTTGGATTTGCGAGCTCGAACTACCTTCGGATGATTTTGGATCGTAAGCGCAACTTAAGCTCAAAGAACGCCCGTAAAGTGGGGCACCGACTTGGAATGAAGAGTTTAGAGGTCGATTTCTTGGAGGCGTTGGTGC
>DDSI01000144.1 GCA_002343335.1 Bacteriovoracaceae bacterium UBA2394 | reverse complement strand
GTGCACGAGAAGACCGCGTGGATGCTTCGAAGTTTGCTGGAGAAATAGACCAGAAAGCGAAAACGTCTTAAGGTCGTTTTCGCTTGTCGAGTTTGTATTTCGCGATTTTTTTCAACAACCCCTGACGAGTAATTTGAAAAAGTTCAGCGACTCGAGATTTATTCCAATGATATTTGTTCAAGGCCTCTGAAATAATTCCCTTCTCATACGTGTCGACGAGAGATTTCAACGTAAGACCCTTTTCAATCTCTTCGATGGGCGACAAAGATTCGATAATCTTCGAACTCAAATCTTTTACTTCTACAAAGGAATGAGATTCCTTCATCGCAACGATACGCTCGACTTCATTTCGAAGCTCTCGGACGTTTCCAGGAAATCCATGGGTTTGAAGCTTAATGAGAGCATCTTCTTTCCACTGAATGCCCTCTTTGCCCATGACCTTCATGAAGTATTGGATGAAATGCTCCGCCAGAATTGGAATATCTTCTTTACGCTGACGAAGGGCTGGCAATTCTAATTCCACCACATTCAGTCGGAAATAGAGTTCCTCTCGAAATGCGCCCATCTGTACCAATTTTTTTAGATTGCGCTGCGTGGAAGCCACAATGCGCACGTCGGTCTGAATATTATCTTTGCCACCGACTCGCGTGAAAACCTTCTCCTGAATGAGACGAAGAATAGTGTACTGCATGGCCAGCGATAGATCCCCGATCTCCTTTAAATATAGAGTTCCGCCGCGGCACAGTTCAAACAATCCTTCCTTCGTTTCATAAGCTCCCGGGAAGGCGTTTTTTTCATAACCTCGCAACTCAGCCTCGATGAGATTCTCAGCGATGGAAGAACAATGAAGCGTTCGAAAAGCACCTGAGGACCGAGCGCTTCGTTGATGAATCATTTCTGCAAGAAGCTCTCGACCCGTGCCAAGCTCACCATTGATCAAGATAGGCGTGTCCCCTTGAGCAAATTGCGGAATCTTTTTGAGCATGCTTCTCAGCGGATGATTCGCCGTGACCATTTGATTGAAGGTGTGGCGATTCACCGCTTCTTCACGCTCTCGCAACGAAAGCGCTTCTTCGAAAAATTGAGAAACCTCTCGCGTGAGAACTTGAAGCATCTGGGTAACGATCACTCGCTTATCCGAGCTAAATCGTGGCAGCGTACGATATTCCAAAATGGCTTTTCGGCGATCCTCCGCGGAGAGCATGAGAATTTTGAAACGCTCTTCCAAAACGACTTCCGCAGGAACGGGATCTTCAATCACAAATCCGCCCATGCCCACAAATCCCAAGCGTTCACCGCGCAGAACAAGTGGCACGACCATTTCGGTAAGACCGAGGGCATTGGTTTTAAAGACGGTATCTTGAAGACGATAACTTTCTTCCATCACGTCTTCACGTGTGGAACGAAGAATTTCCGAGCCCACTTCATTTTTTTCAATGCGCTCCACAAAAGGATGCGAACCTTTTAACCACATCGGAACGGGAATCCATTTGCGATCGCCGTCTGACCTAAGCTCTCGTCTCACCACGTAGAGATTGAAAATTCCCAAGTGGCTGAGTGCGATAGAAAGAGAATGCGGTGCGCGCAACTTCTCCAGACGATCCCAGTCCAACTGCGGCACCAAATCCGCAGTTAACTTTCGTCCCGCTTGAGTGAGTGGTTGTACCGGTTCAGATTCGTCATGAACTCGAGAATCTGTGTTTTGACCCGGAAGACCTGATTTTCGAAATGCCCCCTCGTCCATAAGTAAAAGTGTAACTTAAGTTGCCACGCTTGGGAGGGGGATCGCGTTAAAGTGCTTCGAAGGCAATGGCGATGCCCTGGCCACCGCCTATACACGCACTTCCAATGGCTCGTGGAAATTGACGCGACGCCAAAAGATGCGCGATATGCGTGCTGATTCGGGCACCCGTCGCTCCTAATGGATGGCCCAGCGAAATCCCACTTCCGTGAGGATTCAGTTGCTCATCGGAAAGTTGGAGCGCCTTTTTTACCGACAGCACTTGGGCGGCGAAGGCTTCGTTCACTTCGACGTACGGAATATCTTTTAATTTCCATCCCGTCTCACTGCACAAATTTTGAATCGCCGCCACAGGACCAATTCCCATTCTTTTCGGGTCGCACCCTACCGACGAAGAAGCCACCACTCGGGCCATGGGTTTCAAACCCGTCGTTTTTTTCCAACTCTCCGTAAATCTAGCGTCGGCTACGATGAGCGCAGCGGCGGNNGCGGTGGTCACCCCTCCAAAAACAGGTTTTAGCTTGGTCATTTTTTCCAAATTGGCGTCGTGACGAATGTGTTCGTCGCTATCAAATAACTTTCCGTCCACATCCACCGAGACAATTTCCGCCTTGAGCGCGCCTGACTGGGATTGCTTCGAAGCTCGCTGATGAGAGAGGAGCGCCCATCGATCGCAATCGTCTCTCGAGATTTCATATTCTTTAGCGAGCACTTCGGCCGTTTGGCCCATAGGCATCTGAATGTAAGCGTCCATAAGCGACTCCCACAAAGAATCAATCGTGGCGGGAGGACGGGAAAACTTAAAGCCTTCGCGAACTCCTCGAATAATTAATGGAGTGAGCGACATGTTCTCAGCTCCGCCGACCAACACGGGGCCCTGATCAACCCACAACTGCGCCTGCACGAGCGCTTCAAAGCCACTGCCGCAAAGTCGATTGACCGTGAGGCTTCCCGAAGAAATTTTTACACCTGCTTTCAAGGCGATATGTCGAGCCAAGTAAATTCCGTCTGGACTCGAAATGGAACAAACGTTTCCAAAAATACTATGAGCCACTTGATCGCCCGAAACCTTAGCATCCGAGAGAGCCGCCTTTGCAGCGACAACACCAAGGTCGACCGGCGAAAAATTCTTTAAGGTTCCCATGAACGTCCCTACCGGCGTTCGTCGAGCTCCTAAAATATAGAGTTCATGCTTCATGAAATGCTTTCTCCCTCTTCCTTAAACCTTGTCGCCCGGCGGTTTTGATCCTTTGTAAGATGTCTGAGCTCTCGAAGGCGCAGCTGGTGGCTGATCTTGTTTCGGAGCTTGAAGCTCTTCCGAGTCGAAAATCAGTCCCGCTTCCAGGGTCATTTTCGAGAAGCGCCCCGACTTTGTTTCCTCGGATTCAACTTTGGAAACGAAATCTTCCACAAACGCATCCATCACTCCGGATGATTCCAGCATTTCTTTTTGACCCTCCCGAATCGCTTCCAGCTGCTCTTTAGTAACGGTCTGCGCCCCCGTCACAGATTTTACACCCGCAATAATGCCTGTAATTTCCTGCCGAGTTTTTTCCGTCACATGTACCTCGGAAACTGGGCGAAATTCGTTTCCACTGGCCTTACTTTCCCCTTCAAACTGAGACTCTGATTGCAGCAAGCGACGCCTCTTTCGCGGAGAAGAAGAAGGCCGATCCAAAGGTTTCGAATTTTCGGAGTTTGCACTCTGTGCCTTTGCAATCTTGTGAATGAGAATCAAGATCCCAAAAATGACCGCAACGCTGATGAGTCCTAAGAAAATCGGATCGTCGAAAAGAGCGAGCGGATCCAAACCGGCGTTCGAGTCCAAAGCTTCCGGCTGCAATGTGACAGAGCTCGGCAAGTTATCGGCGCTACTCCCACCGGATGGGACATCGGGAGAAGTGGAAGGTGCCGATGATGGCGGTGGGGCATTGGGTGGTGGAGCACCCGAAGGAGCGTTCCGCCGTCCTGGCACTCTCTGGCCAATAAGCAAAAGTGTCTCAATGATAGGCCCACCGATCACCCCATTAGTTTAAACAACGCGCGCAGGAATGCGAACTTAAGAATTGACGTAGAACGCCTCAGCCGGAAGATGAATGCCATGAAATTCTTTTTAGACACCGCCAATTTGAATGATATTCGCGAAGGCGCAAAAAGCGGCCTCATCGACGGTATTACGACCAACCCCTCGCTTGTCGCCAAAGAAAGTCGGCCTTTTCACGACATTGTCCGGGAAATTGCCACGATCATCAATGGTTCGATCAGTGCAGAAGTTATTTCGACGCAATATGAGGACATGATCAAGGAAGCGAGGCCCCTCCTCCAGATTGGCAAACAAATCACCATCAAAGTTCCACTGACCCCGGACGGACTGCGAGCGTGCCAAACGCTTTCGAGCGAAGGTCATAAAGTGAATGTCACGTTGTGTTTTTCAGCGAATCAAGCATTGCTTGCTGCTAAGGCGGGAGCCACCTTTATCAGCCCTTTCATCGGTCGTCTTGATGATGTCTCCGTGCAAGGCATGAAACTCATCGAAGACATCGTAAGGATTTATAAGAATTATAATTTTAAGACGGAAATTCTGGCGGCGAGCATTCGCCATCCGGAGCATATTCTAGCGGCAGCCCTTGCAGGTGCGCATGTGGCGACCATGCCCTACTCCGTTTTTCAAATGCTCTACAAACATCCTCTCACCGATATCGGCTT
>DDSI01000020.1 GCA_002343335.1 Bacteriovoracaceae bacterium UBA2394 | reverse complement strand
GGCCGGAGCACGAGTTATCTCGTTCCAACGATTTACCCGAAGCTTTCCACGATGTCGGGCAATTTTATTGGTTAGATGTAAATCGATTCATGACACAAAAGCGTCTTTTCACGCCTGACGCTAAGGTCATCGAAATTCCCCGCTATCTTGTTCAGGATATAGACACACCGGAGGATTGGTCGCGCGCGGAAGTGATTTATCAATCTCTGAAAGGGAGTACTCATGAAAACATTTGATAATTTTAAGGATCTAAAAGAGGTTTTCGTCATCGCGGAAGCTGGAAGTAACTGGCGAATGGGAACTCCCGCGCGGGATGTGCAAATGGGTAAAACGCTCATCGATGCAGCGGTGGAAGCGGGCGCGAATGCCATTAAGTTTCAAACCTACCGATCCGAAAACGTCTATGTAAAAACGGCGGGTCAAAGCGACTATCTCAAAGAAAATGGAATTCAATCCGACATCACCGATATTCTTCGAGATTTAGAAATGCCTTATGAACTTGTGGGAACGCTTGCGAAGTACGCCGAACAAAAGAACATCATGTTTATGAGTACGCCGTTCTCTCCAGCAGATTTTGCGGCGGTAGATCCCTTTGTACAAGTTCATAAGATCGCTTCTTACGAAATTTCCTATTCCCATCTCATTCGGCTTGCAGCTCGGTCGGGTAAGCCCGTGGTGCTTTCTACGGGAGCGAGCAATGAAGCGGACATCGATTGGGCAGTAAAGGCTTTCAAAGAAGCCGGTGGAAAAGAACTTTGTCTCATGCAATGTACGGCAAAGTATCCCGCGCCTTTGGACGCAATGAACTTGAAAGTTATTCCGTGGTTGAAGGATCGGTTTAAAGTAACGCCGGGTTTCTCGGATCATTCGCGCCATCATCTTTATGCTCCACTGGCCGCAGTGGCTCTTGGCGCACGAGTCATTGAGAAGCATTTCACGTTGAACAATCGTTTGCCGGGTCCCGATCACCCTTTTGCCATTACCGCTGAGGAGCTTAAAGAAATGGTGGCAGCTATTCGCGCCGTTGAAAAAACATTGGGAACGGGAATTAAGGATGTGTTGCCGGCGGAGCAAGAGTTGGCTTCTTATGCGCGAAGAGGTGTACAGGCGATCCGCCCCATCACGAAAGGCGAAGCTCTTCGCGAAGGAGAAAACATTGCTATCTTGCGGCCTGGAAAACAAAAGCTCGGATTGCATCCGCAGTTCTTGCCGGAATTTGAAGGCAAAGTGGCATCGCATGATATTCAAGTAGGGGTTGGCATTCAGCGTGGAGATTGGATCGATTGAAACGACCCATCTCTCAAAACTCCATCCTCGAGAAAAATCTGGAAATTTTTCTGAGAAGGTTTCCTCACTATTCGACTACCGTTCAAGCGCATTTAAATTCCGCTTGGGCCAAAGGGTTTTGGCTCGAGGAAATTCCTGAAGGATTTCGACTCATCGAGCAGGATGAGTATCCCATTGATTCGACGGAGCAAAATTTCTATCCGCCCTTTGAAAAGGGCCTTACGCCCGCTCGAATCCTGATCGGCGGTGGCTTTGGAGCTGGTATATATATAGAGAAGCTTCTTCAATCGGCGCCTCCGGAGGCGGAAGCCTATGTCGTTGTGGAGCCATCTTGGCCCCGTTTTTTGGCTGCTCTTAGTATCCGACCTCTCGATCGTCTACTCGGGAATGAGAAGATTCGCTTTTGTGTGGGACTCAGCGCTGAAGAATTACTCACCGACTTCATTGTCTATTTGATTTCATCGGACGTCCTGTTCCTGGCAAAGGCCTATCAATTCTTCATTCATCCCGTTGTGAACGCTCTTCATCCGAATTATTTTTTATCGGCCAAGATGCAATGGGAAAATGCTCTCGGTCATGCTCGCATTTCCAAAGGGCATTTTGCGGATTCCCTCAAGGGATTTAAGAATTCGATCGAGAATCTAGGGTGGATTCGAAATACTCCCGGAATATGTCGGCTGAAAAAGAAATTCGAAGGTTCAACGGCGGTTGTTGTATCGACCGGCCCATCCCTCACTAAGTCTTTGCCACTTCTCAAAGAGTATCAGGATAAAATTCTCATTCTTGCGGCCGATGCGAGTTTAAAAATTTTATTGGAGGCGGGAATTACGCCCCATTTTGTATTTAGTTTGGAGCGGGATTTAGATTCGAAGCCCTTTTTTGAAAATTTACAATGGCCGAGTGCGGTGCGCTCGCATCTTATTGCATTTCCCATGGTGCCTAGTGAGGTGATTCATGCTTACACGGGTCCTCACTGGGTCGCTTACAGAGATTACGAGTACTTCGGATTTTTTGAAACTCAGTATCCTCGATCATACATTCATTGCGGTCCTTCGGTCGCTCACATGGCCGTTGTGTCTGCAGAGTATTTTGGATGTGAAAAGGTTGTTCTGGTGGGTCAAGATCTTGCTTATGATCCCGATCGCTTTTCTTCGCATGCGGATGGGGTGAGCTATGCAAATCTAAGTGCGGAATCCAGTTTAGCCGCATTGGAAAAGCTATGTGTCGAGCGAGGAGAGGAATTGTTTTGGGTAGAAGGGAATCTTCGAGCACAAGTTCCCACTTCGACTTTCTATTGGATGTTTCTCAAAATCTTTGTCGATCATGCCAGAAAGTTAAAGATTCCTCTTTTAAATGCCACTGCCGGAGGAGCAAAGATTCCAGAGGTTCCGTGGATCTCGCTCGCTGAAGCGCTCAAAGGTTTAGCGCTATCGAAGAATCCTTTTGAAATTCTACAAGCAGAAAGACGAGCCTTCGTTCCGGAGCGGCCATTCGATTGGAATGTCGTCGATGGTCACGTCGCAAGTATTCGAAGGCAGGTGGGTACGACCAATCAACTCCTTAGATCTCTCATTTCTACGCCGGGTGGAACCTCTCCAGCATTCTTGAGCAAACTTTTGGAAAAAGTGCGGGCAGAGCAAAAGAGAATTCTTTCGGACAAGGGGTTTCAAGCTTTGGTATCACACTTCGCAGGGCCGGCCTTCATCGATTTAGAGTGGGAGCATGCGACTCTTAGCTCGGCGGATTCTGCCTATCATCGTCTAACCTTGGAGCTCTGCGTGAAATGGTACGCTGAAGCCGAGCGGATTCTGGAAAAAGTCGTGGCGGTGATTTCATTGGAGCGCCATTCCACAGATTCCGCCACTTCGCATCAAGAAGCGGAAATCACACGCGAATCTTAAAACTCAAAAAATTCGGCAAATTTTGCCTATGGTGAACGGCGCTTTGTTCCGACAGCCCTCTTGAAGATCGTTATCGGCCCCAAATTTTTGGGACCAGTGACCAGGATGGTTTAGGCGATCGGGAACTCACACGATAGTGGGAGAAGTACTATGGGCTTTCGTATCAACACAAACGTAACGTCGCTTTCTTCGCAAAGAGCTTTGCTCACATCTTCGAAAGCACTGGGAACAGCACTTGAGCGATTGGCTTCCGGCTCTCGAATTAATCGAGCAGGGGATGATGCCGCCGGATTGGCGATCTCGGAAGGTTTGGGATCTCAGGTCCGTGGGGTTCGAGTGGCCATTCGAAATGCGAATGATGCTCTCGGATTCTTGAACACTGCAGAAGGCGCGTTGGCCGAGTTAACAAATATCGTGCAACGTCTTCGTGAATTGGCGATCCAAGCCTCGAACGGAACTC
Source organism: Bacteriovoracaceae bacterium UBA2394 (assembly GCA_002343335.1). Lineage (GTDB taxonomy): Bacteria > Bdellovibrionota > UBA2394 > UBA2394 > UBA2394 > UBA2394. The sequence goes on along the minus strand of DDSI01000020.1, from coordinate 3,200 downwards.
TCGGAGCTTCCGATAGAAACTTCTTAAATGCTGAGCGAACTCAGCTGTTACAAGAATTCGATCGTATTGCCGCACAAACAAACTTTAACGGCGCGAACTTGCTCGACGGTTCTTTCACCACGACTGATCTTCAAGTCGGTATTCGAAAAGGCGAAACGATTTCCTTTAACATTGGAGATGCGCGAGCTGTAAACCTTGGGGCTTTGGCTTCTCGATCAGGAGCCCAGAATGCGATCGCCGGTTCGGTTGGAACAGTCGTTATCAACGGCATTTCGATTGCACCGTCGTCTTCGCTGGACGACACGTTATCTTCAAGCGGAAACTCTTACTCTTCGATCGCGGTTGCGAAGGCTGTGAATGCTAAGTCAGGCCAAACTCTTGTGACTGCCGATGTGCAAAACACCATCGTAAGAGCCCTGGGTACAATGACCTTCTCGGCCAACGGTTTTTCGGGAACTTTGGCGGGTGATAACTTTAAGATCAATAACGTTCAAGTCACCGGTACCGGAATCACCAGCACGAACGCTTTCATTGAATCGGTCAACGCTGTGGCCTCTCTCTCCGGCGTGAAAGCCCGTCTGCAAAGCGGAAGTACTACTCAAATCGAGTTCTTCACACTTGATGGACGAAACATTCAGTTGGCGATCTCCGGACTATCAGCCGGTACAACGGTAAGCTCGTCATTTGCTTACAACTTCCACGGCTCTTCAAACACCGCGGTTTCGAATCTCTACTCCGGTGGCGGTTTTGGTTATACGCAAGTGATGTCGGCATTTACCACGGGCGTAGCCCTCGGCGATCAGACGGCAACCTTAACGGGCGCGATCCGTTTACGATCTGCGAATTCGATCTCGATTGCAGGGGCGGCTACGGCCATAACGATGCTCGGTATTTCAGGCGTCGGCGCTTCTGCTTTGGTAATCGCAGTGGATAAGACGAACAACTTGAGCAATATCGCTCTCTCCACTCAATCGACATCTTCCGATGCGTTGAGCGTTCTCGATGCGACGTTGGCTTCGCTAAACTCTCTCCGATCCACGCTGGGAGCGACCCAGTCTCGATTGGATTCAGCGGTCAACAGCTTAGGTGTCACGTTGGAAAACATCTCGGCAGCGCGATCTCAAATTCGCGATGCGGATGTGGCGCAAGAAACTGCAGAATTGACTCGAGCTCAAATTCTGCAACAAGCGGGTGTCGCAGTGCTTGGTCAGGCCAACACTTCTTCACAAGCTGCGCTCTCGCTCCTTCAATTTTAATCGATAGAATTTCCATTCATCGCATCCATGAATCGGCGGATCCCAGTCCCAGGGGCCCGCCGATTCTACTTTAAAGGGTCACAATTTTACTGATCCCGTGCATTTAAAATGATCCCAGGCATTATGATTTATGCTGCCACACCGTAAACCGTTGAACTTGCTGATTGAAGCGGGGAGTTTAACGCCTAGGCAACATTTGCCTACACTCCTTAAAGATTTCTTCCGATGACTCACTAGGACATTCGTAAGGATCCCTTTTTAGGAGAAGTCATATGGGCTTTCGTATTAATACAAATGTAACGTCACTTTCTTCGCAAAGAGCTTTGCTCACCTCTTCAAAAGCACTCGGCACCGCGCTCGAGCGACTTGCTTCCGGTTCTCGAATTAATCGTGCAGGGGATGATGCCGCCGGATTGGCAATTTCCGAAGGGTTAGGATCTCAAGTTCGCGGGGTCAAGGTTGCCATTCGAAATGCAAATGATGCTCTCGGATTCTTGAACACTGCGGAAGGCGCTCTCGCCGAGTTAACGAACATCGTGCAACGACTCCGTGAGCTGGCTATTCAAGCGTCAAACGGAACATTGGGAGCGTCCGATCGCAGCTTCTTAAATGCTGAGCGAACTCAGCTCTTGCAAGAATTTGATCGTATCGCCGCTCAAACGAACTTTAACGGTGCGAACTTGCTCGACGGTTCTTTCACCACGACCGATTTGCAAGTCGGTATTCGAAAAGGTGAGACGATTTCGTTCAATATTGGGGATGCTCGAGCAGTGAACCTTGGCGCTTTGGCTTCTCGTTCCGGAGCTCAAAATGCAATTTCTGCTGCAAGCGGACAAGCCGTCATCAACGGCATCTCGATCGCTCCTTCGTCTTCATTGGACGATACGCTGTCTTCCAGCGGGAACGCTTACTCATCGATTGCCGTAGCCAAAGCGGTCAATGCGAAATCCGGACAAACGCTGGTCACCGCTGACGTGCAAAATACGATTGTAAAATCAGTGGGTACTCTCGCTCTATCTGCCAACGGGTTTAACGGAACTCTGTCTGGCGATGCATTCAAGGTAAATAACGTGCAGGTCACCGGAACGGGCATCACGAGCGCCAACGCGCTGATTGAAGCTGTCAATTCTGTTGCTTCATTGTCAGGTGTTAAAGCTCGCCTTCAAAGTAGTAGTACCACCACAATTGAATTTTTTACCCTAGATGGAAGAAATATTCAGTTGCAAATTTCGGGTGCTGCATCTGCGAACCTAAGTAGTAGCTTTGCCTTTGGTTTATTTGGGGGAACAGGGGGCGCTCAATACACCAGTGGTTATGTGGGTGGAAACTTTGGATTCACGGCGGCCTTGAGCACAGTTTCGGCCAGTGCGGTGTCCTATTCAATTTCGGATACTTCGATAGTTCTCACTGGAGCAATTCGATTGCGATCGGCGAATTCGATTTCGATTGCCGCTGCGGCAACAGCTTCTGTTGCTTTGGGTATATCAGGCATGGCTTCAGGTGCAGTTGTAGTGGCTGTGGATAAGACCAACAATCTAAGTAACATTGCATTAACGACTCAGGCGACGTCTTCCGATGCGTTGAGCGTTCTGGATGCAACTTTAGCTTCGTTGAACTCCCTTCGATCCACGCTGGGAGCGACTCAGTCTCGATTGGATTCGGCGGTCAATAGCTTAGGCGTCACGTTGGAGAATATTTCTGCAGCGCGATCTCAGATTCGCGATGCGGACGTGGCGCAAGAAACCGCAGAATTGACTCGAGCTCAAATTCTGCAACAAGCGGGTGTCGCAGTACTTGGTCAAGCGAACACTTCTTCGCAAGCAGCGCTCTCACTGTTGCAATTCTGATTATTGGCCTCGTTCCGCTTCGGCAGGGCGTGGCAATGGAGATTGTTCAATACGGCGGGCCTCGAAAGAGGCCCGCTTTTTTTTTGTGCAGTATCAA
>DDSI01000042.1 GCA_002343335.1 Bacteriovoracaceae bacterium UBA2394 | reverse complement strand
GCTTCTCAATATGTCGCCGGAAAATCGTTACTCGATTTGGGGGGAGGTCCTGGGACATTTGCAATCGAGACACTCAAGCTTTTACCCGAAAGAGATTTAAAAGTGACGATTGCCGACATTGCTGATTGGAGAAACGATCAAGCGAAAGCCAGTCCAAATATTGATTTCAAGCAATTGGAGGCGGGGCGAGCCCTGCCATTCAGAGACCAAGAGTTTGATTCCTTAGCACTGCTTTATGTCTTACATCATGTGGAGTCCGACCATGATGCCTTTCTTCTCGAGGTAGGGCGTGTTGCCAGAAAAGCCATTCTCATTTTCGAAGATGTGAAAGTTGATTTATCACGAGGCAGGCCGCAAAGGGCTCATCAGCCAGCACGAGATCTTGAAGAAAAATTTCTATCGCTGAGTTTGGAGGAGCAGCATCAATTCATCGCTCTGGTCGATTACATCTGTAATCACATCGCCTCTCAAGCTCTTGGAATGCCGGTGCCAGGAAAATATTACGAATATCGCGCTCTCACCGATAAGTTGAAATCTCTGTTTCCCAGAGCAAATGTCATTTCTCGATATCATGGAATCCACGATCAAAAAACTTATCCCAATCCAGAAGCGTTATACGTCGTCCAATTTGATGAAGGTGCCAAATGAAATCTATTTTTTGCTTTTCTTTAATTCTTTCCATTTTTGCCATTGAAGAAACCGTAGGCGCGCCTAAGAAGATCGCCCTATTGCTCAAAGCAAAGGAGAATGCCTTTTACGATGCAATTTTGCAGGGCGCAAGAGATCGCGCAGAAGAACTACAGTTCGAAATCGTTCCGCAGTACGGAAAAAACGAGGATGATTGGCAATCTCAGGTTGCATATCTGAGGAGTGAAATTAAAAATTTCGACGGTTTTGTCCTCATACCCAATCGATCCGATGCCTTCGAAGGAGTTCTTAATGAATTAAAAAAGGCAGCAAAGCCCGTAGCGATTGTGGATACGCCACTTACTCGAGGGCAAGATCTCGTTCTGACTACAATTAGTTCTGACAATCGAGCGGGAGGACGGCTTGCTGGCAAATATATGGTGAACCAGATTGGAGTAGAGCCGGAAGCTAAAGGTTGCATCGCTCTTTTTTCCGGAAACCCAAACGCCAAAACTCATCAAGATCGAAACACTGGGTTTAAAGAAATTCTAAAACAAGAACGACCAGATCTTCGTATTATTGAATATGTCGCACTCTCCAATCGGGAAAAAGCGAAGGAATTAACTCGGTCGCATCTGTCACAAATTCGAAAGTGTTATGGCGTTTTTGCTGGCAGCGACACGATGATCCTGGGCGTATTGGATGTATTTGAACAAAGTAAGCTTCGAGAGCCGGCTGTTATGGTGGGATACGATGCAATTCTCGAGGTTCAGAAGAAAATTTTAGAATCCAAAATTCGTGCTTCGATTCAACAATCGCCCTCGGAGATGGGGCGCACTGCGATTGATTCCTTCGCCAACTTTTTCAATAGAGAGCCACTAGAAAAAGTGCAGATCATTGAACCGAAGCTTGCTCTTCAAAGTTTGAAGTTAGATGGGCTCACCGATAAAGAATTTGAAACCATGACACAAATTCGAAAGAAATCGAAATGACGAAGCGGCTTAAATTGTTTTCACCATCGATTCTCTCAATTTATGGAAAGCATTTGTTAAGCTTATTCTCGGTCGCAGCTGTTTGTTTTGTATTGCTCTTATTTCTCGTGGAAAAGCAGATGGCACCATATTTTTATTCTGAATTTTATGAAAGGGTTCAGACCGCTATTCGGGGAAGTGAATCGATGGTCGCTTTAGCCCTTCTCGAGGGAAATCAGGAAAAAGCCACTCGTATTGTAGAAGAGACGCCTCTCTTTCGAGACGCAACGTCAAAGAAATTAAGTTTGGTGTCTCTCACCGAACCTCGGGAGAAATTAGAATGTGCCGGACAGATTCAATCCTTTAAATGGGGCAAGGTTTGTCGCGAGAACACCCAGATTTTCGTCGTATTACCAATTAGCTCTGTGGAAAGCCTAGTTGGAGATCTTCGTCTGCACTATCGAATGAATATCGAGGATTGGGGGCCTTACAAAAAAATGAAAGTGGCAATTCTCCTCTCGCTGCTATCACTCTTTGTCGCAGGCATGATCTTTTTTGTGCTTTTTTATCGCACGACTGTGCGTCCGATTCGGAGAACCTTATCGAAGGTGTCTCACGCTGAAACTGAAGCAGATTTTGTACCACTGCTGAAAGAATTGCCTTTTGAAGAACTTCAATCAGTCACAGCAAAACTCGCCGTTCGATCAAAAGACATTGCTCTCTCCAAAATTGCGCGACAAGTAGCCCACGATATTCGATCACCTCTTACTCTTCTCCTTCATCTTTCAGAAAAGCCGGAGGTATGGAAAGATCACAACGAACAAGATATTTTTCGTCGTTCTATTTCCCAAATACGGTTTTTATCGGATGACTTATTAAAGCGATTTCGCGGCGAGAATCAGGAAGCTGCAGAGCAGCCATGGTCATTTTTATTTTCCGTCATACGCTCTGTCATTTCAGCAAAACAGATTTCAACTCCGCTCTCGTTAGCCAGATTTTATGTGGACATACCTGAAGATCTAAAGCTTGAGAGTGTTGCACTGTCAGCGTCCGTATTTGATCGCATCCTGTCTAATATTTTAAGCAATGCAATAGAAGCCGTGCCTTCAGATCGACTTGGTCAAATTAAGGTTAGCGTTGCTCGAGTGGCATTCGAAGGGATCGATTCAATTTGTCTTCAAGTTATCGATAACGGAAAAGGAATGAATTCAAAAGTTTTGGAGATGGTTCGTCAGGGAAGCGGAACGCATGGAAAAACAGATGGTAATGGAATTGGACTGCAGCTGGTGAAGTCTGAAGTCGGAAAGGTTGGAGGAATTTTTGAGATCGACTCTATCGAAGACAAAGGTACAACGGTTAAATTGACACTTCCCATTGCTCCTCGTCCTCAATGGCTACTAACTGAATTGAATTTAAAGAACGACGAACGAGTTGTGGTGGTAGATGACTGTGACACAATAGGAAAATTGTGGAAGCAACGACTTCCCCAACATGAAATTGAATTCTACCACTCAATGCCCGCGGATAGCGTTTTCGCAGACCAGCAAAAGACTACTTTTTTAATCGATTATGATCTCAAGATGTCAAAGACAGGACTCGATGCCATTCGCGATTTTCAAATTGCGCAAAATTCCGTACTTGTTACTGCAGCCTATGACGATCCTAAAGTTCAAGCGCAGGTCCTTAATCTGGGATGCAAGATGCTACCTAAGTTGGCTCTTCCATTCGTCCCGATTCTCATAAGTTAATTTTCGCGGCTCATTTCGCTTCGTTTGTTCCTTCAGCGTTCGGTGAAAGGAAGCAAACGATGCTTAAGAAATTTCACCACGAATCCATTAACTTCAGAATGAAGATTCATTTCAAAGCTCGCCGATATTCGTTTCTCTTTATGCTTGGACTTCGAAAGTCTCACATCTGGATTTTAGCGCTACTGCTTGCAATCGCCGAGATTGGTCATTTCCTCCTCAATAGACCTTGATCAGGCTGAAGCTTGCGAAGGGAGAATCCTGGAGACTCTTTAAGTTTCGCTTTTCAAGTCCTTCGTTTGTTGCTGCAATCGTGTCGGGGGAGAAATTATGAATGCAAAACATATTGTGTCTATAAGCGCGATTTTGACATTGTCTCTAAGCACAAACCTTTTGGCAGAAACCAATACAGACATTGAGGTGAAAGTGACCTCGATGAAAAACGTAGCACGATCGACGGCCATCGAAGTTTGTGGAACCGCGGTTCACAAAGATGGAGTACAGCCCTTAATGGTCACCATCCAACATTCCGAATCACAATACTCAACACTGAGTGGGAAGAACTCGAATTGGTGTGCTTTGGTTGCGAGGAAGACTTTCACCGGGGATGTCGATGTGAGCGCGATGACTCTCGATGGTAAATCGAGCGGTGAGGGGTTAAAGGCCTCTTTATCGAGGAATTGATTCAGCCAAGTACTACTCGATTTTGTAAAAAACAATCGTTGCCTGACTTCTAAGTCTTCCCCTATCCTTGAACTTCAATGGGGGCCAAGGGCTTAATTTCTTTCGTCTTTTTGTTTCTTGTTTCGCAAGTCGAGATGGCATTTTGCTGCGAATTGATGCATGTCGCCAAAGCTTCTGTAGGTTCTATCGATTATATTTCTCATTCCGATTCGGATGACGAGAGCCACGATCAAAAGGAGTCAAAAAGTTCAGAGGATCCGAGCCATTCTTTGGTTTGCCACGTTCACATCCCCTTTGTATCCGACACGTCAGTTTTAGTTTTTCCAAATAGCGCAGAAAAAACTTTGCGAGTTGCTGAATTCAAAACATTTGGCATTTCCAGTTCATCTGATCTCTTTCGGCCGCCACGCGCTTAATTTTTCAAAAAATTAATTCAAGATCTTGAAAGTACAAAGATAAGCGCTCTTGTGCGTGAGTCTTTATTGGGAGGACATATGAAAAATTTATTTAGAGGAAAAGTTGTTGGAGCAACCTTAAGCACTTTGTTTTTAGCAGCAATAGCGGGATGCGGAAGTGATGATGCTCGACGAAGAGAAATAGCACAAATCGAAGGTGAAGAGGCGGCAAAGAAGCAAGTCGAAACCGAGAATCGCAATCGAGATCAACGAGCGAAGGCGATGGAAGAGGATTTGGCTCAGCGAGATAATTTCATCGATGCTTTAACCGGCGATTTCGTCGGGACGTACACGAGGATTGATTCAATTTACGGCGAACAAAAGTGGGAAGTGCATATGAATCTCACATCAAGCTTGCCTACTTACAAACCACCTCAACGTGTGCGATCACCCGAAGAGATTGCGGTTGATCTCGCAAAAATTGCGATTCGTCCAACAGTCAAAGAAACAAATTTAGATTCAGGAAATACTTTTGGTTGTGACTATGGAGACGTTCTTCCTGATTACAACTACGGAATGTTTCAAGCGAAGGCTTCGAGTTGCAATAAGCAATATTTCGTTAGCTTGGCTTTGCCGGATACGACGGACGAAAATCCTATTCCTAAAGATTCACAAATTAAAATGGCAAGAGCACTCATGAGTGGAGCTCTTTTGCGAGTCGACGAGCTGACCGTCATCATTACCTCGAACTTCGATCGGGAAAAACGCATTGTGCAGCTGAAAAGGAAACTTCCCAATGAATAAGAATCATCTTTTTTCACTCGTTGGGCTTACTTTTCTTGTTGTTGGTTGCGACGAACCAGTTCTCAAACTCTCGGGATCTCTTCCTGGGAAGTTGAGTGTCGTTAAGACTACCGATAAGGCGAAGCGAGAAAATGCGAACACGTTAGTAACCGTTCGCGGGTTTAAGATCGATCAACAAAATTTCGGCATTGATATTTTGGAGAGAGACTTATCGAAGACTTTGTATGCCTTTAAAATTAAAGGCGAGAGTCCCAGTAAGATTCAGCTCCATTCGCAGATTTTTGTTCCGAAAGGCTTCATATCTTTGCAGGTTCAAGATTCGTGTGGTGAATACGCAGCGGAATCATTGAAGGTAAAGGCCTGTCTGTCGGAAGAATCTATTTATTTTGCAATTGATGCCCAAACTGAAAAGGGTCCGTGGCAATTATTTGTCCACGCGGCGAAGAACTTCGACGACTCCGACGGAATGCAAACGGAATACTCTCTCGATACTCTTGTAAAGAGTGTTAAGAAATTTACGTATGAAACGAACATTCGGCGAGAGGTTGTGTTTCAAGGCAATCAAAATATTGCTTTAGCACGAGCCAATTTACTTCCGCGGTTGAATTTAAAAGTTCTGCTCGAAGGACCGAAAGCACTTTTTAGTTTACCCGAGGCTCTTTCGTCATTTCTTCCATTCGTATTTCCAAATCGATGGTACGAACTCGACCGAACGAAGGCTCTTTACCAGGCGGAGAGATACTCCTATGCAGTTTTGCTATCGCAGCAGGTTTCTACGGCAGCAAATTTTTATTTTACGATTAGCCACTATGAATTGGCTCTGAAGGAAATGAGGGGATTTCTTACAACTCTCGAGACGACCTATCGACGAGTCCATGACGCTGTCGAAGGAGGATTTGAGGATCCTAATGAGGCGGCCATCGTTGGAAATCGACTGTCGAAATTGAAATCGGATGTTTTGTCTCTTGAAGACGATTTACGGCAGCAATACGCATCGCTCTCTCGATTTTTGGGGCGACCCATCCAAACTCCAATATCGATTGAACTTCCTTCGCTGCCTTCCGATCCCACTATTCC
>DDSI01000160.1 GCA_002343335.1 Bacteriovoracaceae bacterium UBA2394 | reverse complement strand
TCTCCAGGGAGAAGGTACTTTCCACCCCACCCATTAAATTGAAAGACATTCGCTTTTTGCGCGCCGGTCTCTGGATCGCATTCGAAAATGGGCGCCGTATCGCGAAGCCAAATATCGCCGTAGGGGATACGGTGAAAAGTGGCGCGCAGACCTTTCAAGCCGGCGCGCGCTTCAAGCTCTTCCGCTTCCGTTCTCACTAAAATTTGCAGATGTTCGGATTTCTCAGAAATTTGTATGGCCCGGCAGAGATCCGCAAATTCTTTTTGAGCGGCAGGCAGATCCTCTTCCCATAGGTCCTTAGCCGCCGGCCATGCCAGCCACACCGATTCATGATGCGCCCATTCACCGGGAATTCTCATGGCATTCTGGGTGCTCTGAGTCACATTTGCCCTCTGAGTCATGAGGGATGTTTTAGCGCATCTGAGGGTACAATCAAATAGATGATCTCCGTTTGTCTCATCGTAAAGAATGAAGAGCCGTGGATAGAGGCCTGTTTGCAGTCACTGACCGGCTTGGCTTCCGAAATCATTGTAGTCGATACTGGCTCCACGGACGGAACACGCGAAATTGCCTCGCGCTATACCTCGAATGTCTTTTCCTTCACTTGGACGGGAGACTTCTCCGAAGCGAGAAATTTCAGCTGCGAAAAGGCCACTCAGCCTTGGATTTTGATCTTGGATGCCGATGAGGTCATCGCCGAAAAGGATCGTTCGAAGATTCTGGCGCTTACGGAAAATCCCATGCTTCACGCCTATCGAATTCCCACTCGAAATTATGTGCATGATGCAAATGTCGCAGGATTCAAACCTTCCGCAAATGAGTATACGGAAGAAAAGGGTGCGCTTGGGTACTTCGAAAGCTCGAAAGTTCGTCTGTTTCAAAGTGGGCGAGGCTACCGTTTTCAGGGACGCGTACATGAAATGGTCGATCCGACGATTCCCACTAGTCTCATTCAAAATTGCGACATTCCGGTGCACCACTACGGATGTCTGCCCGAAGAAGTGGAACGAAAGCAAAAGGCGCGAGCGTATCAGCAAGCGCTGGAAGAAAAAGTTCGTGAAGAAAGTTCCAATCCCAAAGCTCTGTTTGAACTTGGTATTCAGTATTTGAACAATGGAAAAACAACGGAGGCCGTAGCGACTTTTGAGCGAGTACTCAAGCAAGCCGATGCGCCGTCGGTCTATGCGCATCTTGGTCATGCTTACTTTCAGCTCGGAAAGAATTCTGAAGCGCTGAGCACTTTTCAGCGCGGCATGCAACGTTATCCCTCTGATCCCGATTTGCTCTTCAACTACGGTTCGGTGCTGACCGATATGCAGGCGTGGGAAAAAGCGCTCAAGATTTTTGAGAAAATTGTCATTTTGCAACCTTCGCACTTTGCGGCCGAGCGCGCGCTTGGATTTTGTTTACTTCGTTTGCAGAAATTTGAAGGAGCCGTGTCGCATTTGAAAAAGGCAATTTCTCTGTTTGCCGATTTCAATGAGGCTCGTCTGGATTTGGCCGTCGCTTATGCGAATCAAGGCAATGTTGCGGGGGCAAAAGTGGAAGTGGATCGTGTGCTTTTAAAAGATCCTCAAAATATTCCCGCCAGGCGACTCTACCGCATTCTCACCCAGGGCGGATGAGAGGTTCAGGCGGGAATCCAACTCCCGTGGACGTGCGACTGCAATTCCCCAAACACTCCCGGGCCTGCTGCAATCAAATGATGATCGGTGATTTGCATTTTATCCTTCGCAAAGTTGGAAAGCGTCCCTCCGGCTTCTTCTATCAAAAGCATTCCAGCGGCAATATCCCAGGGACTCAATCCCAATTCCCAAAATCCATCGAAGCGACCCGCGGCGACGTAAGCTAAATTTAAAGCGGCACTTCCGTCCCTTCGAATGGCCTGAGCCTTTTTGAGCATGTGCAGAAAAATCGGCACATTGTTGTATTTCGGATTGTCCAAGTCATAGGGAAAACCGGTAACGAGCAGCGCCTTCCGAAGTTCGGTCGGCTTCGAGACGGAAATTCTCTTTTTATTGAGGAACGCGCCTTTTCCCCGCACGGCATGAAACATTTCCGGACGAAGCGGATCATAAATCACGCCGCATTCCATCTTGCCATCTCTTTCAAATCCAATGGAGACGCAAAACATGGGGTAGCCATGAGCAAAGTTAGTGGTGCCATCGAGGGGATCCACGATCCAGCGTCTGGGCGCCGCCTCGGTCTTCGATTTATCGCCTTCTTCGGCGAGGATCGCATCCTTTGGAAACGCCTTTTGAATGATTTTTAAAATCGTTTTCTGCGCCTTTTCATCCACCTCAGTAACGAGATTGATCTCGCCTTTGTGACGAATGGTGAATTTCTTGCCGTAATAACTTTTAATAATTTTGCCAGCGGCCAGTGCGGCGGATTGTGCAATCTTAAGTTCTTTCATTTCTATGCCTTCAGGGCTTGATCTAAATCTTTTTTTAGATCTTCGACATACTCGATTCCTACAGAGACGCGAATAAATCCATCGTCAATGCCAAGCTGCTTTCGCATGTCTGCCGGAATTCCCGCATGGGTCATGATTGCAGGATGTTCAATGAGGCTTTCTACGCCGCCTAAACTCTCGGCACACGCAAAAATTTCTAAGCGCTTGAGGAAAGACGAAGCTTTGGGGAGGCCGCCTTTCACTACGAAGGTGAGCATCCCGCCTGATCCTTTCATTTGAGATTTTGCTAAATCAAATTGCGGATGCGTCGGAAGGCCAGGGTAAGTGATCTTTTCAATTTGCGGATGCTTCGTGAGCCACTCTGCTATCGTTTGGGCATTCTCTGAATGCCTTTGCATGCGTACAGCTAAAGTCTTTGTTCCTCGCATCGTTAAAAAGCAATCCCAAGGACCGGGCACTGCTCCGATAGAATTTTGATTGAATTTTATCTTCTGGAAGAAGGCTTCATCGGAAGTTCCAACAAAACCACCCACCACATCGGAGTGCCCACCTAAATATTTGGTGGTGGAGTGAAGCGTGATGTCGGCACCGAGATCAAGGGGGCGTTGCAGATAGGGTGACATGAAGGTGTTATCTACTAAGCTGAGTGCGCCCTTCTTTCGGGCCATCTCCGAGATCCGGCGTATGTCTGCGATTTTGAGCATTGGATTCGTGGGGGTTTCTAGCCAGACGAGCTTGGTCTTTGGCGTCATCGCTCTTTCGACGGCGTCCAATTTGGTCGTATCGACGAAGGTGAAGTTAAGTCCCAACTTTGCAAAATTTTTTGTAAAGATTCGGTAGGTGCCGCCATACACGTCATCGCTCACGACAAAATGATCGCCAGCTTCGAAGCAGTGCATGACATTGGCCATCGCCGCGCATCCTGAGGCGAAGGCTACGCCATACTTCGCGCCTTCTAATGCCGCGATATTCTTTTCGAGTGCTTCACGGGTGGGGTTATGCGTTCTCGCATATTCGTATCCCTTATGTTCGCCAGGACCATCCTGGACATAGGTGGACGTCTGGTACACAGGGGTCATGATTGCCCCCGTCGTAGGATCAGGTCGCTGACCCGCGTGAATGGCGAGGGTATCTGCGTGAAAACTTGAGTCTTTTGTGCCGGCTTTCATAGGATAGGTTCTCGCCGATTTGAAGGCTCGGGGTCACGAAGAAATCTGAGACTGAGAATGGGATGAATTCTAGTGGTGGTACTCATGGTGATGCGCCCTGTAACGGAGCCCGTCGGGTTCGAGAGGAGATTCTTCGATTCACTAGTTTGGGCCCGGGCCCAAAAAATTTAAGCTATCGCTTTAGATTCAATCCGTCTTACTCAATCCGTTTTCGTCACCAAATAATCGAGTAAATCGATCTTCGTGATGACGCCAATGGGTTTATCGCCCTCCACAACGACGGGCACTTTGTCCAATTTGAGGAGATCTTGAACTCGTTTGATTGGACTTTGCAGCGTCACGGTTTCCACAGTGCGAATCACAAAGGGGTCCACCGCCTTCTCTAGATTTGCAGAACCCGCCACGATCGCATTCATAAGATCGGCTTCATCTACGATGCCAAATAATTTTCCGTCGTCTTTGAGCACGGGAAGTTGCGACACGCCGTTCGATTTCAATCGCTCAATTACCATCTTAATTTTTTCTGTTGGTTTGCAGGAGATGAGAGGGCGTTGTTTGAAGACATCCATTACGCGCACATCAGGTTCATCTAAGAAGCCCGCTTCGCGCATCCAGTCGTCGTTGTATACCTTGGACAAATAACGAGAGCCTGAGTCGGGGAGGAGACACACCGCCAGACCCTTTTGAAGTTCAGGATCTTTCAATTGTTCCGCCCATCGGATAGCGCCGACCACGGCAGAGCCAGAGGAAATTCCCGCAAACACTCCCTCCTGTCGCGCGAGACGCCGAGTCATCTGAAAAGATTCCTTGTCTGCCACCGTGATGACGTCGTCTATATATTTAAAGTTGATGGTGGAGGGCATGAAATCTTCGCCGATGCCTTCGATCTTGTAGACGTAAGCGGGACCCATCTTTCCGGACTTTTTGAATTCCGTGTAAACGCTGCCTTCGGGATCCACGCCAACGATTCGAATCTTTGGATTCTTCTCTTTGAGATATCGGCCCACACCTGAAATCGTTCCACCGGTTCCCATCCCGCAGATAAATGCGGTGATTTTGCCTTCCGTTTGCTTCCAAATCTCTGGGCCCGTGCTCTCGTAGTGCGCAAGGGGATTGTCGGGATTGTGATACTGATTGGCGTAAAAACAATTGGGCGTCTCTTTGGCAAGACGCGCGGCTACAGAATAATAAGAGCGAGGATCTTCAGGTTCTACGTCGGTCGGTGTGACCACTACTTTGGCGCCGAACGCTCGAAGGGCTTGAATTTTTTCAATCGACATCTTATCGGGCATCACAAAGATGGCTTTGTAACCTCGTACGGCCGAGACGAGTGCAATGCCCATGCCCGTGTTTCCCGAAGTGGCCTCTACGATGGTGCCACCCGGCTTTAATTCACCGCGCTGTTCAGCGCTATTGATGATTTTGAGCGCAATGCGATCCTTCACAGACGCACCAGGATTCATAGACTCCATCTTTACGTAGAGAGGAATCGGCAGGCCGGACCCCACTTTGCCAAGTTTTACCAGAGGCGTGTCGCCAACCGTTTCTAGAATCGAGTTATAAAGCATTTCTTTCTTCGTCTCCCCGACCTCTGCAATATAGGGGCATGATTTTGAACCCACAATCAAAATTTACCCTCGATGAAATTGAAGATTTGATGCGGACCGCTCCCGAACTTTCGCTTCACAAAGGTGCTCGCGAAGCGATGGACGCTTCTGCAAAGTTTGTAGCTTCTGTGGCGCAGGGAAAAGATCCTATTTACGGGATCAACACAGGCTTCGGGCGGCTAGCGTCGAAAAAAATTCCCACGGATAAATTAGTCGCTTTACAACTTAATCTCTTGCGTTCACATGCCTGTGGAATTGGAGCCGCGGCGGCTCCGCAAATCGTTCGACGGTTGCTTTTGACTCGCGCGATTTCGTTGGGCAAGGGTCGCAGCGGCATTCGCTCCGAATGGATAGAGCGTCATTTAGATTATTGGAACGAGGGAGCGATTCCGAAAATTCCACTCCAAGGTTCAGTAGGGGCGAGCGGGGATCTGGCGCCGCTCGCGCATTTGGCGCTCACCTTTATTGGAGAGGGAAAATTTATCGATGAAGCCGGGCGAGATATCGCCGCTGCTCCGTTGCTTAAAAAGCACGGCTGGAAAGCGCTTACGCTTGCGCCCAAGGAGGGGCTTGCGCTCGTGAATGGCACGCAATTTGGTTTGGCTCTCGCTTTGGAAGCGCGAGCGGAATTGCACCACCTCTTGCCGTGGATGGAAGCCGCTTATTGTTTGAGCGTGGAAG